>JADFSR010000015.1 GCA_022560615.1 Gemmatimonadota bacterium | reverse complement strand
CTCTTGGCCTACCGGCATGCACCCGAAGAGAGTCCGAAAGCGCTCTGAGGCGATCCTTGTTTCTACAGGGCCAATTTGGCGGGTGAGGAGCTGCTGTAACGGGTTCTGCTCGCGCTCTGCTGACCTACGCCGCATCTTGCCCGCATGAATGACCAACCGTCTGATCTCTCGACCCGCCTGAACGCGGCCCTCGAAGGCCGCTACCGCATCGAGCGTGAGCTTGGTGAGGGCGGCATGGCCACCGTCTACCTGGCCGACGACATCAAGCACGAGCGTAAAGTCGCGCTGAAGGTGCTGAAGCCCGAACTCGCAGCAGTCGTCGGTGCCGAGCGGTTCCTGGCCGAGATCAAGACGACGGCGAACCTCCAGCATCCGCAGGTCCTGCCGGGGTAGGATGTACCGCCAAAAGGCCTGCACGGAGTCACAGTAGATGTGCTGCGGGCGGTGGCGAAGAGGAGCCCCGACTTCGCGGTCGCTCCGTCACACGTCGACGTTCATCACCAATCCGTATACTTGAACCCGAGATCAGGCATGCCACGCTGACCCTCCTCACCAGGGTCTCCACAGCGGCGAGGTCTGCTGGCCATCTCCAACCTTGGAACGTGAAAAATGAAACGCATAGCAACACTCTCGCTTTCCCTTCTGCTTCTTCCCGCGTGCTCTCAGGACACGTCGGGAAACGGGTGGAAGGTCGAACCAGATCCCGCGATCGTGAGCTTTAGTCGGCAGGATGCTGAGTCCGTAGACCAGGAGCTCGTCGCGCCACCCTTCCTGCCGATTCACGACCAGGTGGCCAGCGGACCGCCCCGAATCGTGAACATCCGTCTCGAGATCGCTGAACGAGAGGTCGAGATCGCGCCCGACGTGTTCGTCTGGCAGATGGCGTTCAACAACAGCGTGCCCGGTCCTGTTCCGGTTGTCTTCCAATGGGATTGGGTCAACCTGACACTCGTAAACGGCACCACGGACACCATTCGGTTCGGTGAGACCGGGGCCGGCAATCGACGCGCCCATAACATCGACTTTCACGCATCAACGGGCGCACTCGGCGGCGGAGCCCTGACCATGGTCGATCCCGGGCAAGAAGTGGGACTGCTTTGGCGGGCGGAAAAGGCCGGGTTCTTCGTGTACCACTGTGCCCCGGGCGGGGAAAGGGTTCCGTACCATGTGGTATCCGGTGGGAACGGCGCTATCCTCGTGCTTCCACGTGAAGGGCTGCGCGACGGCTACGGGAATCCCGTCCGCTATGACCGGGCGTTCTACTTCGGTGAGCAGGACTTCTACGTCCCCATGAACGACGACGGGACGTCCAAGCGCTTCGACAATTTCGCGCTTCAGATGGCTCCGATGCTCGAAGTGATGCGAGGCCTCGTACCGACCCATATCGCTTTCAACGGCACCTACGGAGCGCTGACCGAGGATATTAGGCTGGAAGCCGAAGTGGGCGAGACGATTCTCATGCTACACTCACAGGCCAACAATCCGTCCTTCCCGCACTTGATCGGGGGCCACGGAGACTGGGTCTGGCCGAGTGGCAAGTTCAACAACCGACCCGATGAGGGGCTCGAGTCCTGGGGTGTCGTAGCGGGAGGTACGGCCGCCGCCGTGTACACGTTTAGACAGGAGGGCGTGTACGCCTACCTGAACCACAACCTCATCAAGGCCTTCTTATTCGATGCGAAGGCGCTGATTCACGTGACGGGTGGCTGGGACGACCAGCTCATGACGACTACGTTCGAAGCCCGACCCATGAGCGGCAACTAGACGGCCCTCGCCCCCCACCGGCCTGATCGACGGGGACTGGGAGCGAGAGACTGATGCGGCTGTCTGACCTCGCCGAAGAGTGGCTGACAAGGGCTGAAATCTTTCGGGAGCACGCCGAAGATCCCATCGCTATCACCTACGAGCGTTGCGCGCATGGCCTAGAGGCCAAGAGGAGGCCTAGAGGAGGCCCTGGCCGCCGAGAACGACGAGGTCCTCACCCTCCAGCGGGCCGCCGCCGAGAGCGGCTACTCAGCGGATCACCTCGGCAGACTCGTGCGTGAGGGAAAGATTCCGAATGCCGGGCGGCCTAACAAATAAGGATTGTTTCCACACTCTCACGCGCGTAGCTGGCAAGGCGATGGACCTGAGAGTGTGGAAACGATTCAGTTGGACTGAGCCGCTTCGGGGGGGTGGGGTTGAGCGGGCCGAAGGGGAACGAGAGGCCTATGGGTATTTGAAGCGACTCGCGAAGAAGTTCACCGCCATTGTGTTGGCTCTCACCGTCCTGGCGCTTGTCCAACCAAGGGCGGCAGAGGCGGGACTTCCCAAGGTCACGATTGTCCACAAGGGCAAGACTATCACCGTCGGGATGGCAGCGTTGTTAGCACACTTGGCGCACGGGGACACGTTCGTAGGGGAATGTCCGCCGAACTGCGGCGGCTAAGGGTCGAGCCAGCGGTCGTGAGGCCCCGAGCGTCCCAGCGGCGTTCGGGGCTTTTGGCTCATGTGGGCTTCGCAGGCGTGAGCGCGCTGTTCGCGCTGGGGCTGCCGCTGGTTCTGCTGTAGCGAGCGCGGCAGAGACGAGTCTACTGGCCCTTTTCAGCAGTACCGCATACCCTGTAATCGCCTCCCCCAGGCGCGGAACGAGCGTGATCTTCCGACGTTCGTCTGCGGAGACGCACGCACTTGCTGCGAAGAGGGGAGGATTAGGTCATGCGGTTCCCGTTCGTGAACGCTGTCTGTTCAGTGGCGTGCCTCATCGGCGGTGTGCCGACCCAGGTAGTAGCGCAGGACGTATCGCCGGTCGTCGTTGGTGAGCGAGTACGAGCCCACACCCTCGAAGGTGCCACACACGATGGCTTCGTGCGCACGCTGGACGAGACCGAGTTGGGGCTCCAGATCGGCCAGGACGGGGGCGAACTGCTTCTTCTCCCGCTCACGTCGCTGGAATGGCTCGAAGTACAGCGTGGCCAGAAAAGTGCTGTTTCGAAGGGCGTTTGCATCATCGGAGCCTTGGTCGGTGGTGGTCTGGGAGCGGTAACCGCCGTGCAACTCTGCGCTTCGTCAAACTGCACCATCGTTGATGTGGCGCCCTTGGTCGTCGCAGTCGGAGTGGTGGCCCTAGGATTTTCCGTCATCGGTGCCCTCGTCGGGGCTCCGTTCAAGACTGACAGATGGGAAGAGGTGCCGATGTCGCCACGACCGGACGTGCGACTGAGGCCGAGCGGGCGACTTGAATGGTCCGTATCGTTCCCGGTTGGGCGCTAAGCACCGAGGGTGTCTCGATGAAGGGAGACTGAAGGGATTCTACTCGCGCTCTGCTGACCTGCGCCGCATCTTGAGCGCATGAGCGAAGCCATCACGCGCCTGAACGCAGCCCTAGAAGGCCGCTACCGCATCGGGTCCGAACTCGGTGAGGGCGGCATGGCCACCGTCTACCTCGCCGAGGACATCAAGCACGAGCGCCAGGTCGCGCTGAAGGTGCTGAAGCCCGAACTCGCAGCCGTAGTCGGAGCCGAGCGCTTCCTGGCCGAGATCAAGACGACCGCGAACCTGCAGCATCCGCACATCCTGCGAGCGACCAACGGAAGTTTGGCACCAGTCTGGTTTGCCGAGCGTCCAGGGCTCGTGGCGGGCGGCGCACATCTCTGACCCTACATCCGTGTCATCTACCAGGAGGCACGAGGACGGCGGGCCGCTCACATGCTGGCAGGGACGCTGCTTGGAAAGCGGTCACGTCGGCTCATCGTCTCCAGTCGTCGGCGGCACATCGTCCTTTGCTGGAGGCTCCCCCATGACCCGCTCGCGCCCAATTTGCATACGCGCCTCTAGGCACTACCGTGTACGGAGCAAAAGATCCCTGGTGCGCTGGGTTTACAATCGGTAATTACGCGTAGGGAGGCTAAAGGATGAGACCGATCCATCGTCACTGCCTTGGACGAATAACGCGAATGCAGGTCTGCCGCCTCTTGACCTTTCTACTCGTCAGCCTTGCCGGCTGCGATCGGACAGGGTCGCCGACCGATACTGATGGCCCGCAACCTCCCACTGCGACGGCCGTATCAATCTCACCGACGACGCTGAGTTTCTCGTCGGTCGGAGAGACGCGGCAGCTCACTGCAACGGTGAGGGATCAGAACGGACACACGATGGGGGGAGCCACGGTTTCCTGGGCCTCTGCGAACACTCAGGTTGCCACGGTTTCGTCCTCGGGGCTGGTGACGGCAGTGGGCGATGGCTCTGCGACGATAACCGCCAGCTCGGGGTCAGCTAAAGCCTCGACAGCTGTGACCGTTCTACAAGTGGCGGTTAGCATCGAACTGTCTGATACAGCACTCCGCTTCTGGGAACTCGGCGATACGGCTCAAATCACGGCCACGGCCAGAGACCAGAACGGTAACGCGTTGACCGACGACGGCATGATGTGGGCTACGTCGGATTCCACCATCGCGAAGGTCTCCGATGGCGTCGTAACCGCGATATCGCCGGGCACGGCGACCATCATAGCGTCCGCCGGCCAGGTATCGGCGGGTTCATTTGTGAGTGTCGACATCTTTACCATTCGCGGCGTACAAGTGGCTAGCCTTGGGGGGATAGATGCGGCGGTGGTCGCCTACCTGAGAGACAACCAGATCCCTGGGGCCACACTGGCTGTGGCTCGGGACGGACGTCTCGTCCTAGCGCGCGGATACGGAATGGCGGACATAGCTGCTGGCGAGGCGATGGAGCCCGACCACTTGCTCCGCTACGGCAGCGTATCCAAGCCCATCGTAGGCATCGCCGCGATGAAGCTAATTGAGGCCGGCGCCATGTCGCGCAACGATCTCCCCTTCGTGGCGCTGTCATACCTGCCCGTCCTGTCGGGCGAGATCGAGGACCCACGCATCGAGACGATCACCCTCGGCAATTTGCTCGACCACGCGGGTGGCTGGGATAGCAGCCGTGAGGTCGACGATGCGGTCTGGAGCGGCGTGTGGCGGGACGGCCTGAGCGACCCCGCTCAACTGTTCCGCTATGGACGCGGGGTCCGGTTGGACCACGATCCCGGCATGACCTACGCCTACCAAAACTACTCGGCCCAGGCCGTGGCCCAATACATTTCGCACGTCACCGGGGTCGACTACGAAACCTGGGTCCGAACCAACATCTTCGCGCCGGTCGGTGTGACTCGCGCGAAGTACGGGAGCGGGGACCCTGCGGAGCAGGAACCGCAGGAGCCGGTGTACTACGATGAGAACGCGGCCCCGGAGGGGTACCAGCCATTGGGGCTAATCTATTGGGGGGCCTCGGGCAGCTGGATCGGATCGGCGATCGACCTGATTCGGCTCATGAACGGGGTCGAGGGCCTGAACGGCTCGACGAGGCTTCTCCAGCCGAACACTGTCGATCTCATGGTCGAGCGGAACGCAGCCACGTTTCCGGGAGCCGGCTTCTACTACACGAACTTCTGGGGCATATCGCCAGAGGCCGATGGGTTGACCTGGAATCACTCGGGATTGCCCAATGGCGGCTACGCCGTCCTCACACGGCAGGCGGATGGCACCACCTGGACACTACTTCTCAATCGGAGACCTCCCGGTGCCTGGCCTAACCTCCAGCCAGCAATAGACGCGATCACCAGTTGGCCGGATCACGACCTGTTGTCAGCCTATCGGTAGATGGTGCGACCGCCTGTCCCGCTTCATTGGACCAGTCGCTCCACCCATCGGCGTTCGGCCGTGTGTCCGCCCGCTCGACCATGGCCAATGTGCTGCGACGTCACCAGAGTTTTCCTGCAACAACAGGGCATCCGCAAACAGCATGGAAGTGTCCGCTCCGACTTTGAAGGCTCAGGTCCCTTGGCTTCGCGTCTTCGTGGAAGGCGTGGTGATCGTATCGGCTTGATCCTGCTGGCGAGATAGGCGTCCCTCCAACCTCGATTTCAAAAAACGGGAAAAATCGCCAGGGCAGACTATATACGTACTGTGAACCGACCCCGTGAAAAAAAGCTAGGGGCCCTGAATACCTGACCCCAGGCGTGCCCCGAACGTCCTGAGTGCCCGTAGAAACCCCGAAAGTCGCTTGGAGTACCACCGCCGTACCCCCAAGGCCTACGTAGCGCGTGTGTGAGCGCTCAGGGGCCTGCCGCAACTATGCGTCGGCGTGGGGCTGGCTACCGAACACACCCCAGGTCGGGCCGACGAAGAGTCTGACGATCCGGACCACTTGGTCGGACCAGCGGATCAGCACATCAACCCCAGTGGTCGCGCCGATATGTGAGAGGCTCTTGGCTACGTCGCCTTTCGAGCCTCCCCACCGCTGGCTGAGTGCATCCAATGTGGAGTGGATGGTGCCCCCGATCGAGGTGTGGAACAGGAGGATGACGTCCTCGACGTAGTCCACATCGCTGCAAGGCTGGTCTGGGGTCTTGTCGACCGAGGGGTCTGAGTCGAGCCGGGAGATGTCGTCCACCGTGATCTCTACCCATTCGGTCGAACGTCCGTGCATAATCACTCAGGAATCGGCCGTTTTGGGGTGGCCAAGGTAACATAATAGCTCTTACACGAAGCTCTTCTGTCGGCCCTGAAGCCCCGAATCCCTTGGGCTTCCAAGGTATTGGCGGTCATCAATGCACCGGATGGAGCTTTATGCGCTGCTCTCATGCGCTGGGGCCGTGCATATCCATGCGGAGTCTGAAGGCCAAAAAGGTTGCAAGAGCTTGCATTTTGCCTCACGCGCGTGGGGGGTAGTGACGGGGGGTGAAACCTTACCGAACGGTGGCGCGAGCTTAAGCACGCAACATCTTGCGCTCTTTGGAGGTCCACGCCGCCGCTTCACTCATCGACGTCCATGATCACGATCGTGATCTTCGAGTCCCGCTCACTGCGAGCTCCCCAATGCTCGGGGTCCTGGGCGCCTAGCATCGCTCGCAGGAAGCTCGGGTCCTGCTTGATCTTCCGGCCAGCCAGATTGCCATGCTTGTCGTAGATGCGCTCTTCAAAGCCGCGCAGGGCTCGGTACTCGGCGAGCCCATTCCAGCGCTCTACGATCTCCTCTCTGATGTCAGCCAGGATCGCCGCGAAGTGCGCGTCTCTGCGCTTCCACTTCCGGGGTGTCGACGGGTCGATCCCTACGGCTGCGCACGCGACAATACTGTTCCCGGTCGCGATCAGCGCTCTGAGGTAGACCGGGGCTACGGGTGATACCGTGACCGAGTCGAGCAACTCCTCTTCCTCTGGCGTTATCACTCTCGGCGTCGGCTCCCAGTCCGCCAGGGTTCTGGCTGTCTCGGGTTGTTGGGTGCCCTCCGGTAGGGTCGAGTTACCGTCGACCACCGCGAGCTCGTGCTCTTTCATTTACCTGACTCCTCTCTGTCGAAGTTCATTCGCATGACTGCGACCCCTGCGGGGAGTAAGTGGGTTCCAGCGGCGGTCACGGCTGAGTGTGTAAGTAAGTGTGTAAGTTCGCGTCCCCGGAGATATGGTTTCGGCGATCTGACAGTACCGGAAGTTCGTGAACGGCAGGCCCGGTAGAGCCGTGCCGCCGTAGGAAAGTCCTTCAGCGACACGGCTTTTCTCGCCTCACGCTACCGAACGCCTGGCTAGTTAGAAGGCCGATGCTCTATCCAGCTGAGCTACAGGCGCTCGTGCGGCCTCGTCAACCGCGCCGGAAAGTTACCGACGGTGGCGGAAGCGCTCAACGCGCCGTGCGGCCGTTCTCCTCCAACATCATGAATTGCTCTTGGCTCGTGAGGCCGTCACCTGACAGGCGTTCCCACACCCCATCCGGGCGCAGAATCCATGCGCGCGGATCCGCGAGCTGAGCGTCCAGCAGGGACCGCAGCACCTTACGAGCCTCTGGGTCATCGACCGGCGTCACGACCTCCAACCTCCTCCGGAGATTGCGCGCCCTCCAGTCCGCCGAGCCGATGTAATACTCGCTCTGGCCGGCGTTCTCGAAGTACACGATCCGGGAGTGCTCGAGGAAGCGCCCCAGAATGCTCCGCACATGGATTCCCTCCGAGAGGCCTGGCACCCCCGGCCTGAGCGTGCAAATCGAACGGATGATCAGGTCGATCTTCACGCCTTCCTCGGCGGCCCGGTACAACAGCTTCACGACCTTGCGGTCCGCCAAGCCGTTGAGCTTCGCCTGGATGCGGGCGGGGCGCCCGGCGCGCGCGTGCTCGATCTCCCTCTTTATCATGCGCTCGATGCCCTGAACCAATGAGCTAGGCGCGACGAGAAGTCGGCGGAAATCCTTCTGCGGGGGCCCTGCCCCACCGGTGAGCTCGTTGAAGAAATCGCTCAAGTCGGCGCCCAAGTCCGGATCCGCAGACATGAGTCCCAGATCGGTATAGAAGCGAGCGGTCGTGGCGTTGTAGTTCCCGGTACCGATATGCACGTACCGCTTCACACCGTCCGCTTCCTGCCGGACCACGAGGGCGGTCTTCGCGTGCGTCTTGTAGCCGACCACACCATAGACGACGTGTGCACCCGCCTCGGTGAGCCGATGGGTCCACTCGATATTGCTCTCCTCGTCGAAGCGCGCCTTGAGCTCCACGAAGACGGACACGTCTTTGCCCGCGTCGAGCGCACGCAGCAATGCCTCCATCACCGGCGAGTCCCGCCCTGTGCGGTACAGCGTGAGTTTGATCGACACCACGTCGGGGTCGTCCGCCGCCTCGCTCAGGAAGCGACCGACGGTGTTGTCGAACGCCTCGAACGGGTGGTGGACCAGCATGTCGCGCTCCGCGAGCACGTCGAATATCGAGACGTCGTCCGCCAGCGGGTGCGTCGGCTCGTACGGCGGGAACCGGCCCCCAGGCACATCCAAGTCCGTGAACTCAGCAAAGCCCCTGAGGTCGATGGGCCCGTCCACCTCGTAGACGTCGACGCGCTTGAGCGGAGCCGAGTCACTGCCCCGCTCCGCGCGAAGCTCACGCAGCAGGTGGGCGCGCACTTCGCGGGGCATCGAAGCCTGCACTTCGATCCGGATGACCGGCTTGAAGCGCCGGTCCTCGACCTCATCGGCGACCGCAGCCAGCAGCGAGCCCGACGAGTCCTCGTCGATCTCGACGTCGCTCATGCGGCTGACCCGGAACGCATGCACGCCCTGCACTTCGAAGGACGGGAAGAGCCTGGCAACGTGCGCCATGATCAGCTCACCAGTGCCCACGAGATCCTTCGTGCCCGGGATCGTGACGAAGCGCGGCAGCGAGTCCGGAATCGGCACATAGCCGAATTCAGTCTCCGACTCGCCCTCCTTCCGCAGCACCGTAGCGAGCGAGAGACCTAGGCTCGGCAGTCGCGGGAAAGATCGACCAGGGCCGGCCGACATCGCGAGCGGCGTCAGCAACGGGAAGAGATCGGCCGAGAACTTGGTCGAGAGCGCGTCGCGCTGATCTGCCCGGAGCTCATCCCAGCGCCTGAGGCGGATCCCCCGCTCCGCAAGCTCCGGGAGCAGCATCTGGGTGAGGCACTCGTACTGACGCGCCATGAGCGCGCGGACCCGGATCGCGACGAGATCGAGCAGTTGTCGAGCCGAGAGTGCCTCGCCCTTTCCCGTAGGACCGAGATCGGCCTCCTCCTTCAAGCGAGCGACCCGAACCACGAAAAACTCGTCGAGGTTGCTCGAGAAGATCGACAGGAAGAAGAAGCGCTCTAGCAGCGGGACCGAATCGTCCTCGGCGAGCTCGAGCACCCGCTGGTTGAAATCAAGGATACTGAGCTCGAGGTCGAGGAAGTCATCGTCTCCGGAGCCGGCTTCGAGGCTCGGGTCCCTCTCCGCCAGAGGTAGTTGGATCGGTTCTTCCGCGCGTGCCTGCGAGTCACGCAGAAGCCGTAACCCGATCTCGGAGCGGACGAGCAGAAGCAGCGCAGCCACAAGCCCCGGATCGCGGAGCTGCGGACCTCCGACCCGCTCCATCAACTCGTCGAGTGGGACCCAGATGAAAGCGCGCGGCTCTTCGCTCATCGGCGGGCGTACGTGCAGCCAGACCTCGAGGTCGGCGCCGCCCTTTCGCGGCGGCGCGAAGCCGATCAGGTCCAGCTCGACACCTCCGCTGTCGAGCGCCAACAGCTCCTGCAAGAACTCGCGAGCGAGCTCCTCGCCCGCACCGTGGGTGTCGGGGAGCGTGAGACCCTTCTTGCCGTCCAGCAGCGCGACCTTGCCGTCCTGGAGGATGAGCAGCGCGACGCGCACCTCGTGAGGTATCTCGACCCGCGCTTCGGTCGTGCCCGTGAGCGCGACGCGCATGCGTTCCAAGCTGTCATGCCCGTCCATCTCGATTTTGTGCTCGGTACGCAGCCGCTGGCCCAGCGCCTCGAGGCTCCTACGCCCCGGCATGACTTCCGTGAGCGTGATCTCATAGAACGCTCGGGTGACGCCGGGCGCGTGCGCCACTACGTGATCGAACGAGACTCGGTGCTGTGGCCGGCCCCACCACCTGGCTCTCAGATCACGCGTTTCCCGGTCGATGTCGATCGCGAGCTGCGGTCTGAGCGCTGCGGGGTCCACGACCTCGCGCACTCGTGTCGCCACCTCGGAAGCGCCGCAGATCGTGGAGTACAGCCCGCCGCCTACTGCCGGGGTCTCGAGCACGGTCTCTTCGACCACACCCTGAAGGTTCAGGTCGTCCTGGATGGTGAGCTCGACGACTTGCCGGCCCTGGGCTTCCATGCGGAGACGCAACGTCATGCCCCGTTCGCGAAGCAAGCCGCCGGGCGTGTCGAAGTACGTCTTGCGCAGGAGCAGGAACGTCGACTTCCCGGCAAACATCCCCCCCAGGCGCCTCGATGCCGCGAGCTGTTCGAGCAGAGCGATGTCCTGCACGGGCAGGTTGAGTCGTCGGCTCATCGCGATTCGAGCCCTTCGATCCTGTGGTACGCTGTCAGGCGGGCGGCCCGCCCATTCTTCTCGTCCGCCAGGTAGAGGGTGCCATCGGGTCCAAACGCGACACCCTCGGTCTGGGGGTGCCGCCGGCGAGAGAGTCGGAGCGCGGAGATGACCCGGCCTTCCATGGAGATCTCCAGAATTGCTTCTTCCCGGGCGGCGACCAGAACCAGCGTGCCCGTGTTCGGGTCGAGCGCAATGCCGGATGGGTGAAAGTCGGCGTCGATTCCGTGGAAGGCCAAAGCGGCACGCTCGACTAGAATCGGCGGGGGTCGCGGCGTGTCGGGAGAGATCGGCAGGCGGTGGATGACGATGGCATCCAAGTCCAGTGTCGTCGACTTGCACGGGATGAGCAGCTCATCCCAAGCGGGGTGGTACTCGAGGCCCTCGACCTCGCAGCTTTGGCCGAGCCCGGTGTCGGTGACCCGGTACGCCTTATCTTCGCGGTCCTCGCCCTCGCGAGACTCGTAGAGCAAGCCTCCGCTCGAGATCAGGAAGAACCGCTCGCCCACGATCGCGATGCCCTCGAAGTCGTCGCGCGCGGTGCGCTCGCCGAACATGAAGCGTTTGCCGACCTCACCGGTCTTTGGATCGATTTCGTGGATCCACGCGCGTTCGTCGCCGTGCGCGAAGAGGCGCCCGTCAGGGGTGAACGCGAGCCCCGAGACCTCGTCCAGCCGGCCCGGCAGATCGCGACGCATTGAACGGCTGGAGAAGTCGTACCGCTCGACGAGCGTCCGGTACTCCTGGACCTCGGCCAGTCCTGTGAGCCCGACCGCCCCGAGCAAGGACAGGAACGCGCGTAGCGTCACGTGAACTTCTTGAGACCCCTGAGTGAGCGCAGCTCCGCCGCGGTGATGACACCGTCGGGCGCATTGTTGAGTCGGTCGATCACAGCGCCTTCGACCCCCGACCCGTCCACTTTGGCCAGATACTCGAGCAGAACGCCGCGTCCCTTCACCGGGTTCACCTCGATGAGCTTGAAGCGATCCGCGAGCTCTTCGAGGAGTTGATCGACGTAGCGCTGCGCCTGCTCCGCGCCGGGGCCGTACGCCATGATCAAGACGTTGCAGCGCTTCTCTTTCTTCTTCTCTCGCTCCGCGTTGAGATGGCGCTCGATCCGCACCGCGTGGTCGGCGATCTCGGCTAGGTCCGCGGGGGCCGCTGCGTCCAGAATCGCGGGATCACCAACCCGGAGCGCGCTCGCCGCCGAAGCGGGACCCGCGAGCACATCGCCCAAATCCAACGGACCCGAGCGTGCGTTCTGATCCGCATAGATGTTGCCGAACTGCGTCTTCCAGAGCACGATGATGACCACATTGAAGAGGACGGAGAGCACCAGAGCGATCCCGAGCGCCTGCACACCGGACGATACACCCACGCCGATCGCGAGGAAGACGTAGACCGCATCCTTCGTGTCCTCGAGTGTGGTCCGGAAGCGGACCGCCGCGACGATGCCCGCGAGCGAGAAGGCGAGCGCGAGGTTCGCCTGAACGATCATGACGATGCCGGTCACTGCCACGGGCAGGATGAGCAGCGTGTGCACCACCGACTCGGAATACCCGCGCTGGCGCCGGGTGACCATGTAGACCCACGTCACGGGAATCATGATGGCCAACGCGCCTACCATCGAGATCCCCGCGGTGATCGCGCGGGCCCATGTCGAGACCGCCACGGGGTCCCCGACCGCAGGCACATCAGGATTGAATAGATTGACGTTGGCGAGCTCCGCGAGCTTCGCGCCGGAGATCGCGTCGCGGAAGTCCGGGAAGCGGATCAACAAGGCGGTCGTCACGCCCATGGCGATGTAGTACAGAAGGACTCGCCCGAGGCCGCGATTGGAGGTGGACGGTGCGCGTGGCTGGCTCATCGACAACTCCGAGTGGTGTGTAAGGGAGCGTGAAGCGCCCTCTGACGATGCATGATGCGCGGTCCTCGGGGTCCGCAGCAAGAATCTGCTGGAAATGTAGTCCGGCGGATCGTACTCTTCGAGCGACCCTGAGATGCGAGGAATGTCATGTCCGTCTGCCGCGCCGTTTTCCCGTCCCTAGCCCTTCTGATCGGCCTCTCCCCCGCGCTCTCCGCGCAGGACTTCGAATTCCCTACGCCCGAGCAGTACATGGAGCGCGCTGAAGTGGCCGAGAACGCCCCTCTGTTTCAATCGGAGGAGCCCCTGCGGATCACGCTCCTGACCGACATCAAGTGGCTTCGCGACAAGCGCATCGACACGATGGAAGTCGACGGGACGCTCACATTCGCAGGAGCGGACGGTGCGCAGATCGAACAGGCCATAGAGGTACGCACGCGTGGCATCTTCAGGCGGAGCAAGCGCAACTGCAACTTCCCGCCGCTCCGGTTCGATTTTCCCAAGAAGCAGATGGAAGGCACGGTCTTCGAGGGTCAGGACAAGCTCAAGCTGGTGACGCCGTGCCACGACGGTCGCGACAACTTTCAGCGCTACGTTTACAGGGAGTACCTGGCGTACAAGGCGTATCAACTGCTCACGCCAGCGTCGTTCCGGGTCCGGCTCGTCGAGATCACGTACGTGGACATCAACGACGACTACGATACGCGCACCAAGATCGGTTTTCTCCTCGAGAGCGACGAGGACATGGCCGAGCGCAATCGGGCGATCCATGTCGAGTACGACGACTTCGGCACGGGGCAGTTCCACCCGGCCCGCGTCGACGGCGATGGTGCCGTGCTCGTAGCGATGTTCAACTACATGATCGGGAACACGGACTGGTCGGCCGTCGAGGGGCACAACACGAAGCTGATCCAGACCGAGGAAGGGAAGTACTTGACCGTGCCGTACGACTTCGACTTCTCTGGGGCGGTCAACGCGCGCTACGCGTCGCCCGACCCATCGTTGACCGAGCGGTACCGGCTGCGGCGTGTGACCGACCGGCTCTTCCGCGGCTTTTGTCGACCCCAGCTCGTGCAAGCAACGTTGGCGCCGATGTTCAACGAGCAGCGGGATGCGCTCTGGGACTTGTACATGAGCTTCGAGCTGATGGAAGAGGGCCGGCGTGAGAACGCGGTGAAGTTCTACGAGAACTTCTACAAGACCCTCGACAGCGAGCGTGACTTCGAGCGCAAAATGACGGACATCTGTCGGGCTTTGCCCGGCTAGTGACGGGACCCGCCGGTCGCGCCCGAACCCTTCGGGCGCGAAGGGAGATCGAGCAGGGTCTTGCCGAGATGGTGGGCCTGGTGCGAGGCGTCATCGCAGACGGTGTCGTCTCGAGCGACGAAGCCGAACGCCTCGCCGAATGGACGAGAGCGCATCCCGAAGTCGTGACTCGTTGGCCGGCTAACATGCTCTCTCGCAGGCTCGAGCGCATCTTCCTCGATGGTCGAGTGGACCGAAGAGAGCAAAAGCACCTGCGTGCGCTGCTCTCGCAGCTCGCCGAGAACCCCGCCGGATACGGGGGCGGTTTTCCGCTCGCGACCGACGTGCCGCTCACCACACCAGAGCCGGACGTCGTCTTCGAGGGACACGCCTTCCTGTTTGCCGGCGAGATGGCATACGGGCCCGTCCACGCGTGTGAGCGCGAAATCACCGAATTGGGCGGCACATGCGAGCGCATCGTGAACCGCCGTACGGACTACGTCGTGATCGGTTCGATCGGGGCCTCGGATTGGTGTCAGAGCTCGTTCGGCGAGGTGCTCGACGAGGTGGTCCAGTACCGGGCGAGAGGAGTGCCGATCGCGGTCATCTCCGAGGAGCACTGGACGGCGGCGCTGCCGTAGCGCCGGACCACGCCTCGCGGAAGCGCGGCGAGGTGCCCAGTCGCCGTCAGCGGATCTCCGGGTTCACGTATCCCGCTGGAAGAGCCAGGTGCGGATCTATCCGCACGCTCAGGTACGTGACCTCATCGGGAATCAGCGTCCACGCGTGCAGCACTCCGGCCGGGATCACCACGACGTCCCCCGCCGAGATTTCGCGAATCTGGCCGTTCCTCGACTGTCCGGAGAACGTAGGCCCTATGAGTATGCTTCCAGCGGACGGCTCAGTCGGATCGATGATCTCGCCCCCCGTCAGGAGGGTCCCGCCACCGGAGAGGATGTAGTACACCTCCGTCACCTGGGCGTGGATAATGCCTCGCAGCGCGCCGTCGGTATCGTTGTCCCCATCCCGGTGGAGGATGCCGATGCCCACGTTCTCTCCGCCGATGTCGACGACTTTCAGCTGACGGTCGATCGACTCACCCATGCTCTCCAATACGGTCTGGATTTCTGCACGGGTGATGTCGGTGGCAGACGTCGGCGGCGCTTCCTGCGCAACAGACAGCGGGGGGAAGAACATCATTGCGGTCGTGACCAGAGCTGAGGCCTTCATGCGCATGCTCACTCCCCTCTTGATTGTAGGCTGACGCGCCGTACTCGCCAGTTCCCGGTTTCCCCGACGAGCAGCTCGTTCTCGTTCCGACAGTCGATCGCGTTCACGCGTCGGTTGCCGCGATCTCCGTGGCTCTATCGACGTAGCAACAGGATAGCTCCACGTAGCCCCCCCCGCACCGTTGCGCTCCCCACCCGCCCACCGGCAGCTTCAGCGCAGCGCTCCGGGCTACGGCCCGGGGCCGCCACCAACCTCGTTGCCGTGAGATCCGACATGTCGTCGTCCCGCCGAAGCCGTAGCGCCCTCCTCGTCGTCCTGATCCTGATCCTGATCCTGGGATCACCGTCTCCCACGCGCGCCCAGTCGTTCACCATCGACGACGTCCTGAGCCCGGGCTTTCCCCTGAGCCTGGTGTCGGCCAAAGCAGCCGATCGCATCGCGTGGATCGAGTTCGAGCGCGGCATGCGGAACCTGTACACCGCCGCGACTCCGGACTTCACACCGCTTCGCCTCACGGACTACATGGACGACGACGGCCACGACATGTCCCAGGTGCAGATTTCCGACGATGGCTCGGTGGTGGTGTTCATCCGAGGGCACACGCCGAACCGCGACGGGTGGATCGCCAACGTGACCAGCGACCCGCGGGGTACGGAGCGGGCCATCTGGGCCGTCAACACCGGGGGTGGCGATGCGTGGCGCGTCGTGGAAGCCTGGAACGTCGCGCTTTCACCCGACGGGAAGTGGGTGGCGTACAGTAAGGACGGCGCCATCTACCGCTCCGCGGTGAACCCCGGCACCCACGAGGCCGAGGCGGTGGACGACGCGCCGCCACTGTACAGCACGTTCGGCGACAACCGGAGCCCCGTGTGGTCACCGGATTCCAAGAAGATCGCGTTCGTCAGTGATCGGGGGGACCACAGCTTCATCGGCGTCTACGACACCGAGAAGCCGGGCGTCGTGTACATGGCTCCCGGTGTCGATCGGGACACGAGCCCCACGTGGTCGGCGGACGGCAAGCGCATCGCGTTCATTCGCAGACCGGGCCTGCCCTTCGGTGCCCAGGCCGACCCGGGGGATGCCACCGAGGAAGACCTCCCCGACGGACTTCTGACGGCCCGCTTCGCCGGTGGATACGACTGGTCCATCTGGGTTGCGGACCAGGAGAGTCAGGCGGGTTGGGAGCTGTGGCACAACGAGCCCGGCGACGAGCTGCATCGGGAGGTGCGGCAGGTCATCTGGGCCGGGGACAACGTGATCTTCCAAGCCGAGCCCGACGGTTGGCGCCACTACTACTCCGTGTCCCTCTCGCACCCGGGGCGAGGGGCGATGAAGCTCACGCCCGGGGACGGCATCGCCGAGTACATCTCGCTGGCCGCCGACGGGCGGACGCTCTACTACGCAATCAACGCTGGAGACATCGACCGTCGGCACCTGTGGAAGGTGCCTACATCCGGTGGGCGTGCGGAACAGCTTACCCGCGGCGACGGTGTGGAGACGTATCCGGCAGTGCTCGCTTCGGAGAACGCCGTGGCCACGTTGGCCGGCGGGGCCGCCAGACCGCTCTCGGTGGCTCTCGTTCCAGCAGATGGCGGCGAGCCCCGCTTCATCACGCCCCTACCGGACGAGTTCCCCGTGGACCGGCACGTGACCCCAGAGGCCCTGACCCTCACCGCCGAAGACGGCTTCGAGTTCTACAACCAGATCTTCCTGCCCCCGGACCTCGAGCCCGGAGAGAAGAGGCCGGCACTCCTCTTCATCCACGGTGGTTCCCGGCGACAGATGCTGCTCGGCTACCACTATATGCACTTCTACCACATGTCGTACGCGATGAATCAGTACTTCGCGAACAAGGGGTACATCGTCATATCGGTGAACTATCGGAGCGGCATCGGCTACGGCCGGGAGTTCCGGAATGCCCCCGGTCGGGGTGGGCTGGGCAACACCGAGTACCGGGACATCATCGCCGTAGGGCGGTATCTCCAGAGCCGATCGGACGTGGACAGGGATCGCATCGGCGTGTGGGGCCTGTCGTACGGGGGGATTCTGACGGCCCAGGCCTTGGCGCGGAACTCCGACGTCTTCGCGGCAGGAGTGGACCTGGCCGGGGTGCACCTGCGTGGCAATTCCATCGATCCCGAGGTGCTGTCTTACACGTCGTCGGCGATCTCCGCGGTGGAGGGATGGACCTCACCGGTGCTCCTCATGCACGGCGACGACGACCGCAACGTGCCCTTCTCGCAGACGGTGGGCTTGGTGCAAGCACTCCGGGCGAACGATGTGCCGTACGAGCTCATCGTCTTCCCGGACGACGTGCACGACTCCCTGCTCTACGAGCGCTGGCTCATCGCCTTCGGCGCCACCGACGAATTCTTCGAGCGTGCGATGATCCGGGGGGAGACGATCGAGGTGGACGGGCCCCGACCGCCGGGACGCTGACGAGAATGCGCCTCGGGACCTCGTTTTCGAGCTAGGTTTCTGCACGCAAAAACCAACTCCCAACCGGCGCACCGATGAGATTGACGAAGAAAAGCGTGATTGGAGTCTCGATCATGCTCGTGGTAATCATCGCGATCGTCGGGTCCACGCTGGGGCGAGAAATCATGGCCGGCCGGCGCCCCGGACTGGTTTCGTTCGGGCTGATCCACTTCTCAGGTTACCTGTTCTTCCTGCTCATGCCTGTCGAAGCCCTCGTTCCGCTCTACCTCGCGGCTGGAGATTCGGCACTTGTCTTGATCGGTCTGAGTGTCGCAACCGCCTTGCTCGCCCAAACGATCGACTATGGAATCGGCTACATCGTCAGCGAACGGGTTGTGGATACGCTGATCAGCCGAGCAAAGTTCGAGAAGTTCAAGGCCACCTTCCACCGATGGGGAGGGTGGGCAATTTTCACGTTCAACCTCTTGCCGCTTTCGTCGCCGAACATGCTGTTGGTTTCGGGGATCATGCGGTACAACCGGCTGAAGGCCGTGTCGATCAGCGCAAGTGGGTTGCTGTTGAAGTATGTGGTGATCGTCCTGCTGACCGACGCCGTCGGATGAGCAAACGGATCGCCTAGCCTCATACCGGGGCAGATCCGCTGGATCCCCCCCGAACTCGCCAGCGCGTTCCCATTTGACTGCGCCCCCTCCCGACAGCAATCTGTAGCTCGTGGACGGTGACAGCGCCGTCACGAGACGCTGGAGGCCCCATGGAAGTCGATCGCAGAGCTTTCCTGGCAACCGTGGGCGTGGGCGCCCTCGAGCTGATGTCCCCCGAGGACAAAGCCGAGGAGCTCGAGCACTACATGGAGCACATGCTCGACGATACCATCGCCGTGCGCGACGGAGTCGGACCCGTTCGCTACATGCCCGACGGCGAGGCGCTCGCGCTCGCCGAGCTCCAGCAGGAGCCACGGTCTCCACGTGGCACGGGCACGCTCTTCATGCCTCGCTCGCGCGAATTCGCGCCGATGTCCAAGAACCCGACGCTGATCGAGTACTTCGAGAAGCGCTTCGCGCCGGCCAACCACGTTTTGCAGAGCGCAACGCACGCCCTCGAGACGGGTCAGCCGGAACGCACGATCTTCGCGTGTCTCATGCACGACGTCGTACTCAACATGATCAAGGTCGATCACGGTTGGTGGGGCGCGCAGCTTATCGAGCCCTACGTCGAAGAGCGCATCAGCTGGGGCATTCGATACCACGCGCCGCTGCGCTTCTATCCGGACGACACCGTGGGGTACGAGTACCCGGAGATGTACAATCGCATCTTCGGTGAGGACTACGTACCGGAACCGTACATCGCTCGGGCGGCCAAGGAGGCCCAGGAGCACCCGTGGTATATGGAAGCGCGGCTGATCACGCTGAACGACACCTACGCGTTCGACTCGGACAAAGTGGTCTCGATCGATCCCTTCGTGGACATCATCGGCCGCCAGTTCAAGCAGCCCAAAGAGGGCCTCGGTTTCGACAACAGCCCGTCGTCCCACATGTGGCGGACAATCATGAATCCTGATCGGCCGCTGTAGGTCCTACACCGCCCCATCCCGAAGCCGACGCATGTACCCGTAGCTCGCCTCGATCGAGCGGAACGGCTCGTCGGGAGTGTCATGCTCGACGAAGAAGTGCTCCATACCCGCAAGATCGGCGTGCTCGAAGATGCCGGCCCAGTCGACGTCGCCGGCGCCGACGTCGACCATGGCGCCCCCGGACGTCCGACCTTTCACGTGTACCATCGGCACGCGTCCGGGCCAGCGATTGATGAACTCGATCGGGTCTCCGCCACCGTGGATGATCCAGAAAAGGTCCAGCTCGATCGCGACGAGGTCCGGGTCGGACTCTTCGCAGAACACGTCGAAGGGGATGCGTCCTTCCATCTCCGCGAACTCGAAGTCGTGGTTGTGGTAGGCATACCGGAGCCCCGCGGCGCGGGCCCGTTCTCCCGCGCGCGTCATCGCCGCGGCCGTCTGGCGCCAAGCGTCCAGGTCGGACCGCATGCTCTGGGGAATCGACGCCACGACCACGTTTTGGTGTCCGGTTTCATTCGCGTCGTCCAGAATCCGCGCCCAGGCGTCGGGCTCGAAATCGGGCACGACGTGCGTCGATGGAGAACGCAGTCCGGTGCGAGCCAGCATCTCTCGGACCTCGGTCGGAGAGTGTCCAAAGTACCCCGCAAACTCGACCTCCTCGTAGCCGATCGCAGCGACCCGCTCGAGCGTGCTCTCGACGCCGTTCGCCATCTCGGCTCGGACCGTGTAGAGCTGCACGCCGATGGCGCCGATGGGCGAAGCATTCGATGCGGCCGCGGCCTCCCCAGTCGCCTCCCCCGCTGCCCCCGCTCCAGACGCCGACTCCGGGGAGCAACCGATCGCCGCGCCGGCCGCCATCGCCCCCATTCGCTTCAACGCGTCCCTCCTGCTGACCATCACAGTTCTCCCCGGTCGATCAGGTCGACCGCATGGTTCGCGGCGCGCGCCGTAAGCGCCATGTAAGTAATGCTCGGGTTCTGATTCGCGCTCGAGGCCATGCACGCGCCGTCTGTCATGAAGAGGTTGGGAACGTCCCACGCCTGGTTCCAGCGGTTCAGGACCGAGGTGTCGGGATCTCGCCCCATGCGTGCGGTCCCCATCTCGTGGATCGTGAGCCCCGGCGGATTGTCCTCTACGAACGGCGCGATGTCGCCAGCGCCCACGGCCTCGAGCATTTCGGCGGCCTGGACCGACATCTCCTGGAGCGCCCTGCGCTCGTTGTCGCTCCACTCACAGTGGAAGCGAGCCACTGGAATCCCCCACTTGTCCACGACTTCGGGATCGAGATCCATGTAGTTCGACTCTCGTGGCAGGCACTCGCCGAATCCGTAGAGGCTGAAGCGCCACGGCCCGGGCGTGCGAAGCTCGTGCTTGAAATCGGCGCCGAAGCCCTCCATGGAATAACCCCGTTGCCAACCGGTGCGGCTCGCGCCGCCCTGGTACGCGTAACCGCGCAGGAAATCAGGGTGCTGGTCGGCGTCGCTCAGATTCACGAAGCGCGGCAGGTAGATGCCGTGTGGTCGGCGTCCGAACTCGCCGAGCTCTTCGTTGCCGGGCAGTATGGCTCTAGCACCCCCACCCATACAGTGGTCCATCAGGTTCTTGCCAAGCTGACCCGACGAGTTGGCGAGCCCTTCCGGCCAGCGCTCCGTCTTGGAGTTGAAGAGGATGCGCGTGGACTCCAGCGCTGATGCGCACAGGAATACCACGCGCGCCGTGTACTCGATCGTATCGTTCGTTTCCGCGTCGATGACCCGCACGCCGGACGCCTTGCCGGTCCCCGGGTCGTAGATGACCGAGTGCACGACGCTCCACGGCCGTAGCGTGAATCTTCCGGTATCGACAGCCGCAGGAAGCGTGGCCGCAAGCGAGCTGAAGTACGAGTGCGTCGAGCACCCGCGCTCGCAGGTGCCGCAGTAGTGGCAACCCACACGTCCGTTGTGCGTCTGCGTGAGCACCGCACACCGCCCGATCGTGATCAGGCGGTCGCCGCCGTACGCCTCGGTCAGGCGCTCCCTGGCGAGCTGCTCGGCGCAGTTGAACGGCATCGGCGGAAGGAACTGCGCGTCGGGCAACTGCGGCAGACCCTCGGCCCGCCCCGTCACGCCTATGAAGCGCTCGACGTGGTCGTACCAGGGCTCGATGTCGGCGTATCGGATGGGCCAGTCCACGCCGTGTCCGTCCTTCAGGTTGGCCTCGAAGTCGAGATCGCTCCAGCGGTAGACGTGACGCGCCCAGACGAGCGACCGCCCACCCACATGTCGCCCCCGAATCCAGGAGAAGTCTGTGCCGTGCCCGGTGGTGTACGGGTTCTCGTCGTCCCGAACGAAAAACTTCTCGCTCCAGGCATCGCACGCGTAGCAGGTGCTCTGAATCGGACGCTCCTTCGACTGTTTAACGCGGTCACGCCGGCCGCGATAGCGGAGATCCCAGGGGTACACGTCCATGACGTAGTCGTCCGGGGTCACCGGCCCACCCGCCTCCAGCACGATTGTTCGCAGCCCCCGCTCGGTCAGCTCCTTAGCCGCCCATCCGCCGCTCATGCCCGAGCCGACGACGATGGCATCGTAGTCCTCGCGCTTGCTCATCAGCGGTCCGCCGGTCCGGCTCGCGAGATCTCGGAGATGGGAGCGAAGCCGTCGTAGTACCCCGGAATCCCGACGAACAAGAGTTCTTCCTTCATGCCGATCTCGGAGGTGTAGTACCCATGCAGCACGAGGCCGCGAGCCTGCTGAAAGAAGGACTGCTCGGCGTCCGGATCGGACTCCCGCAGCGCCCGTCCCTCCGCTTCCATGCCCTTCAGGATCGCCGTCTGGCGCGCTTGCCCGGCGTACGCAAAGCGCACGCCCGTCGTCGACTCGGCGTGTTCGTCCAGATGAGCCAGCCCGCGCATGAAGCGCTCGCGTTCCCCGTCGTGGTACCACTCGGACACGATCAACTCGATGTACTCGACTACCCCAGCCTCGACGGCACCGGGCGTGTCCGTGGTGGGAATGATGAGGTCGCTGAACGCCGTGATCGCCTCACGTTGCGCTTCGGTGAAAAACGCCCAACCCGCGCGGCGCGTCCCACCCGGCGTGAGCAGTGCTTCGAGTTCGAGAGGGCTCAAGCCGGCGAAGGCTGCGGTGGTGCCGAGGATCTTGAGCAGATGTCGCCTGTCCATGGGGGACTCCTGAAGAGTGGACCGCCAATGTACGGGGCGCGTGGAATCAGCCGCCAGCGATCGCGACGCGACAGCGACTGGCTCGCTAGCTCATGTCCTTCTTGGCCGTGAAGGTCCCGGTCACCAAGCCGTCAGCGATGTCGATCGTGCCCGACCACACACCCTCCTCGTCGACCGTGCCGAAGTAGATGACCGGGGCTGACTGACCCTGTAGATCCGCGATGAACGAGACCGTGACCTCTTGTCCGTCCACGGTCCCCGTCACGTCGTTCGCGCCCAGAGCCTCCGACACATAGTGGCCCGTGAGCTTCATGCCGTCTTGTTCCAGCGTGAGCTGGGGCATGGTCACGCCAGTATCGGTCGTGACTTCCAATGTCCACGAGCCGGTCATCATGGCCTGGGCGCTCGCCTGCTCTGCGCCGAACATGATCGCGCTTGCCGCAATCAGTGCTCCTCCGAACCGAATCTTGTTGAGCCTCATCCGTGCCTCCCGCTTCGTGTGATGTCTGGGTCGCGCTGGTCTGGTCTGGTCTGGTCTGGAATCCCTAGTACTTGTCGAACCCTTCGGTCAACTCGATGCGGACGCCCGACGGATCGGTGAAGAACGCGATCTTGAGCTCGATGCTGGGAATCTCGCGGTATGGTACATCGAACGTGACGCCGCGAGCCTCGAGCAGGTCGCAAAACGCCTTGAGGTCCTCCACCTCGAACCCGATGTGATCGATCGCCCTACCCCGCGTAGCGACCCGCTCCGTTTGAGTGCCTGCGAAGCTGAGGTTCTGACCCGGCGCCCAAGCCGTGGTCTCGATCGTGCCGCGCGGGCCCTTCTCGAGAGAGAACATGTCGACGTACCAGTCCAACAGCTCCTCATACTCCTCCGTGAAGAAGTGGATGTGGTACCCCTCCACCTCGTTCTCCAGCTCCGGGTCCTCCTGAAGCTCGACTCTGACGCCGTCCGGCGCCATCACGTAGGCGTTCGCAAAGCCTTCCGCGCCCGTGAACTCACGTCCAACAGGGAGGCCCGCTGCGCGCCACTTCTCCAACGCCACCGCCATGTTCCGGACCTTGAAGCCGAAGTGGTCCATCACCGTGCCCCGCGAATCCCCCGTCGGCGCTCGCTCGGACAGCGCTATGAGGAAGTTGGGGAGCCGAATGGTCACCAATTGGCCCTTCTGAACGAGCACGCCACCGAACTGCTCGACCCACAGCTTCTTGTGAAGTTCGATGTCCGAGACGTTGAGGTGGACGTGCGCGAAGGTGATGCCCGCAGAGTTGGGCGGGGCAAGCTGGGCATCGGCTGGCGACGCGAACAAGAGCGCCACGACGGCAGTCAGCAGGAGTCTCATTTTCGATCCTTCTCGAGTACGGCGAAGTGGGGATCCGCTGAAAAAAGATGCGGACCATCCCCCAAGCAAGTCCCGCAGCCGTGGCGGCCGCCCTCAACAGGGCATACAGTAGCTTCGTGCTCACTCGACGAACCTTCCTTGCGGCTTCTTTGGCGACTCCCCTGGCGCGGCTGGTCGACGCTCAGACCGCCCCGCCCGGGAAAATGCTGCTCAGCATCCACCAGAACACGTCGCGGGCGGCCGGATACCGCGGGTCGCTCGAGGGCTGGGCCAGAGCCGGCATCCAGTACGTCGAGCTGAACGACAGGGTGCTCGACGGATTCCTCGACAACGACACGTTGTCTGCCGCGAGGCGCGTGATGACCGATCTGGGGCTGACACCGGTATCCGGCGCCGCGGTCATGCAGGATCTCTGGATCCCGGGGCCGGCTCGGGCAGCATCGCTCGAGAGGTGGAGGCAGCGCTGCGATCAATTCGCCAGTCTCGGACTGCAGAGGATTTACTGTCCGTCGATCACCAACCGAGCGGTCACCGCGGAGGACTTCGCGGCCACTCCGGACTGCATCCGCGAAGTCGGGGAGATCGCCGAGGAGTACGAGCTCACGGCGATGATCGAGTTCCTGCGCACTTCGACCCACCTGGCGACGCTGACCTCGGCGCTCGAGGTGATCCGCGAGGCTGCGCATCCCAACGTCCGGCCCATGCTCGACTTTTTCCACTTCTGGTCGGGGCTGAGCAAGTTCGAAGATCTGGACTTGCTCGAGCCGGGCGAGCTCGCGCATGCGCACTTTCAGGATCTGCTGGCTGGGCCCCGCGAGTTGATCAACAACGACTCGAGGCTGATCCCCGGCGACGGTATCGCGCCGCTAGTGCGCATCCTCCGGAAGCTGGCGGAGAAGCGGTACGATGGAGCGCTCTCGGTCGAGTTGTTCCGGTCGGAAGTCGTGCGGGGCGACCCATTCGAGGTAGCCACCGAGATCCGCCGGAAGTGCGAAGCCGTGATGCGCGAAGCAGGCGTGCTATAAACGGGCTAGGAGCGAGCGCCCCGCCCCCGCCCCGTCAGTCCTGGACCGCGTCCACCTGCACAAGAATGTTGGACGACGCCGCGAAGAAGGGCACCTTCGGCCGCTCGGGAAGGCGGAGCTCCAGGAGACGACTACCGTCGCTGATCCGTCCGAGCACACGCACGACCTCTGCCTCTCCCTCAATGCAGTGTACGCTCTCGCCCACGCTGGGGATGCGTTCGGATCCGGCGTGCCAGCCGGGCCGTTCAATGGACTCGATCCGGATTTGCTCGAGGGGTACGCGAGCCATGTTGTTGGGGAGCATGGGTCAGCGTCTCCTTCGCTGGCCTGGACGCGGAGGCGGCGGGCCCGCGTTCGGCGACTTGTGGCGGTATGTGATACGTCCGCGCGTCAGGTCGTACGGGGACAATTCCAGCGTGACCCTGTCACCCACCAGCACGCGGATGCGGAACTTCGACATCTTGCCCGCGGCATACGCGAGGACAACGTGGTCGTTCTGCAGCTGCACACGAAACTTCTGGTCGGGCAGCACCTCGGTCACCACACCCTCTACTTCGATTGCTTCCTGCTTTGCCATTCATTACCTGGACCCGAGAAACGGAAGACGCTGAGCAGTGGAATGTGAGAAGGCTAACGGAATCGATGTCGCCACCCTATAGCATGCTCCAGCTTCCCGGACGGCTCGCGAGGAAAGTCGCGCTCCTCGCCCTCAGCGCGTTCTTCGTGGTGGCGGGCACCAACCACTTCGTGAATCCGGACTTCTACGTCGCGATCATGCCACCGTACTCGCCTGCGCACCTCGAGCTCGTGTACGCGAGCGGCGTCTTCGAGATTCTCGGTGGTATCGGCGTCCTGGTCCCCTCCGTCCGCGCTCTGGCGGGCTGGGGACTGGTGCTTCTTCTTGTGGCCGTCTTCCCGGCCAACCTCCACATGGCTCTTCATCCCGAGCTGTTCTCCGATCTTCCCACCTTCGCGCTCTATGCGCGGCTCCCGTTTCAAGTCTTCTTCGTCGCCTGGGCGTATTGGGCAACGCGACCTGAGTAACCCGCACCTCATCGGTGCGCGCGGCGTGCCCGCTTGAAAGAGACGCGCGATTGCCCGACGTTTGCCGCCCTGGCATTCCACCCGAGCCTCATCTCCAAGGAAAACACATGACGAAGCGCCTCCTCGCGGCCGCCATCGCCCTTTCGCTGTCCTGTCCGCTCGCAACGTCCGCGCAAACGGGTCCCGTCGTGCAGTCGCTCAAGGCCCTGAACGACATCACGACCACCAACATCAGGGCGACGGTCGAGACGCTCGACGAAGCGCTGTTCTCGTTCCGCCCCACGGAGGAAGTTCGCTCGATGGGGCAGATCCTGGCCCACATCGCCAACGCACAGTACACGTTTTGCTCCACCGCGGCTGGCGAAGGCAACCCGAGCAGCGAGGACTTCGAGGAGAGCGCAACCACGAAGACACAGATCAAAGCCGCGCTCGAGGCCGGCTTCGCGTACTGCACCGAGGTATACGCTGGCATGACCGACGCCGCAGGCGCCGAGATGGTCAGCTTCTTCGGCACGTCGATGGCCAAATCCGGAGTGCTCGCGTTCAACTCGGCGCACAATTTTGAGCACTACGGCAATCTGGTCACCTACATGCGACTGAACGGCATCGTCCCGCCGTCGTCCAGGTAGCGCCACCCAGGAAACGAGACCCCATGAAGCGCATCACCGTCGCCCTGCTGCTCGCGGCCACCCTGACCCCCCTTCACGTGCGCGGCCAGGCGCTGTCGGACGTCGAACAGCGGATCGCGAACGAAGTCGACGCGCGCGCCGCCGAAGCCATCGACCTGCTCGAGCGGGCTGTGAACATCAACAGCGGCTCCATGAATTTCGACGGGGTGCGCGAGGTAGGGGTGCTTTTCCGCCAGGAGTTCGATGCTCTGGGCTTCGAGACGGAGTGGATCGACGGGGCGTCGTGGGATCGCGCGGGCCACCTCATCGCCCGCCGCGACGGGAGTGGGCCTCGACTGCTGCTCATCGGTCACCTCGACACCGTGTTCGAGCCGAGCAGTCCGTTCCAGAGCTTCGCGCGGGACGAAGACCGGGCGCAGGGGCCCGGAGTCGTGGACATGAAGGGTGGTGATGTGGTCATCATCCATGCGCTGAAGGCCCTGGCCGCCACGGGCGAGCTCGACGACATGAGCCTCACCATCATCATGACCGGCGACGAGGAACGGAGCGGCCGGCCTCTCGACCTGGCACGCGCCGCGCTCATCGAGGCAGCCGAGGAAGCCGACATCGTGCTCGCGTTCGAGAACGGGGACAGCAACCCGATGACGGCCGTGGTGGCGCGCCGCGGATCGACGGGCTGGCGGCTCGACGTCACCGGCACGCCCGCTCACTCCTCGCAGCTGTTCCAGCGGGAGGTCGGCGCCGGCGCAGTGTACGAGGCCTCGCGCATTCTGAGCGACTTCTACGAGCGCCTGGCGGGTGAACCCCTTCTGACCTTCAACCCCGGTGTCATGCTCGCAGGGACCGACGTGGACTACGACGCGTTCACCGCTGGCGGGTCCGCGTTCGGAAAGAGCAACGTCGTGGCCCAGAGTGCGGTGGTGACCGGGGATCTACGTACCATCACGCTGGAGCAGCTCGAGAGGGCACGGGCCACCATGCGCTTCGTGGTCCTGGAAAGCCTGCCGCGCACCTCGGCGACGATCACCTTCGATGAGGGATATCCGCCGCTCGCGCCTACCGACGGCAACCGACGTCTTCTCGCGATGTTCAGTCAGGTGAGCCAGGACCTGGGCTACGGCGAGGTCACGGCGGTGGATCCACGCAACGCCGGCGCGGCGGACGTTTCCTTCACCGCCGGATTCGTCGACATGGCGATCGACGGCCTCGGGCCCGGGGGCGGCAACGATCACACTGTGGACGAATGGATCGACCTCCCGACGCTCGCGATCCAGACGAAGCGGGCCGCGGTCTTGATGCACCGGCTCGCGAGACGTCCGGGAGCGGAGTGAGGGACGGAGGCCGCGAGCGAACGCGCCCCTATTCCGGTGAGTCGATGAGCCCGGGATGCTCGTCAGGTCGCGGGCCCGGGGCGGACCAATGAAAGCGCCGGTCGGCTTCGGCGATGGGTCGATCGTTGATACTCGCTTCGCGGCGACGCATGAGCCCGTCGTCATCGAACTCCCACAGCTCGTTCCCATGGGCTCGGTACCACTGCCCGGCATCGTCATGCCACTCGTACTGGAAGCGCACGGCGATGCGGTTCTCGGTGAATGCCCACAAGTCCTTGATGAGGCGATAGTCCAGCTCTTTGTCCCACTTTCGTCGGAGAAACTCGCGGACGGCCTCACGCCCCTCAAAGATCTCCGCGCGGTTCCGCCAATGGCTGTGCTCGGAATACGCCATCGCTACACGGTCGGCGTCGCGGCTATTCCAGGCGTCCTCGGCAGCTCGGACTTTCTTGAGGGCGGCCTCGCGATCGAAAGGCGGAAACGGCGGCTTTCCTTCTGTCATCGCACTGTTCCTTACTCTGTGGCAATGAGGAGCTCGACCTGAGCGCCGGTCAGGCTGATCGGTAGCGGCCGACCGGACGGAATCTAAGCGGGGCCTCTTCGTATTCCTCGAGCGAGTGGGCCAGCCAGCCGGCGCTGCGGGCTATGGCGAATACCAGTTCGCCAGCGTCGGCATCCATGCCCGCAGCATACGTGAGGGCGCCGAGCGCGAGATCGATGTTGGGCGCCACAGGGATGCGCTCCGCGATTCGGGCAACGACGTCGGCGATGACAGCGAGCCGTCGTTCGTCGAGGCCGCTCGTCGCCAGGGCGTCGAACAGCAAGTCGTGACGTGGGTCGCACGTCTTGTGAATGAAGTGGCCGACGCCGGGCACCTTGCCGTCGCGGCGCATGATCTCGGCAAGCGCCGCGTCGGCACCGTGCCGCTCGGTGTTGACGAGCAACAGATGAACGCGACGGCTCGCAGCCCCGTGCAGCGGTCCGGCCACCGCACCCAGCGCAGCGAGCAGCACCGCGTGGGGCCCGGCCCGAGTCGACGCAGCGAGTCGACCGGCGAGCGTCGAGGTGGCCATTGCACCTCCCGGGCTTGCACCTCCCGGGCTAAAGGGGCTTGCGGTCGCCGACACCGAGTTGGCTGGCGTACGTGGCGAGCAGGGCTTTTTCCACTACCGTCAGTACGCCGCCGCGCAGCTCGCCCGCGAGCGCACACTTGAGGATGTGTGGACTCTGCAGGTGGATGGTGCCCTGCCACCCGCGGTCACCGTCATCGACAGCAGGCCTCGGTCGGCAAACTCATTCGGCCTAGTGCCCGTTATGTCGGACCTGAGCCGGGGGTGGGGGTGGGGGTGTTGGCCTGATCTGCCAAGCGCACGGCATGCTCGACCATTTTAGCGATCTGGATGTCCTGGATCGCCACTCCGGTCAGGTCCGCCACGGTGATCTGGTCCTCGCTGGCTCGACCGATTTCCGGGTTCTTGATCACGTTGCCCAATTCGAGAATGGCACCCTCGTCGAGCTGACCTTCTTGAACCGCATGAAAGCATTCGCCGTGATCGACACATTGTGAAACGCTGTCCGCAACGACCCGATCGGCCTTCGCCAAGACGCCGGCCTCCAACTCCTGTTTGCCGTGATCATCGGATCCCATGGCGGTGATATGCGTTCCCTTCTGGATCTGATCGGCGCGAATCAAAGGCTCTCGGGCGGATGTCGTGGTCACGATGAGATTGCACTGGCCAACCAGTTCATCGATGTCCGTCGCGACTTTGAGATCCAATCCCCAAGCCTGGATGACTTCTCTCGCTCGGAGATCCTCGATCATACTTCGCGCCTTATCAGCATCTCTGCCCCAGATGAAGCAGCTCTGACAGTCGACCACATCCCTCAGCATTTCGAGTTGCATCCTCGCCTGTACGCCGGTGCCGACGATCCCGATGTGGTGGATGTCGCTTGCAGCCAGATGCTTGGCTGCTACCGCCCCAGCCGCCGCGGTGCGCATATCGGTGAGCCAACACTCGTCCAGGAGAATCAGCTCGAGTTGCCCGGTCTTTTGACTGAAGACCAGGAGCAGCCCGTCGCTGACCGGCAGGTCCCGCTCAGGATTGTCATAGAACCCGGATGCCATCTTCAGAACGTAGAAGTCGTCACCGGTCACGAATCCATACTTGATATGCACATCACCGGGAGGTTGGTCGAAGTGCAAGAAACCAACAGGCGGAACGACCACCCGACCTTCGGAATAGAGAACGAAGCCGGTCTCGATCTCCCGGATGAGCTGGCGGGGATCGATCAGGCGCTTGATGTCATCGAGCTCGAGGATCTTGGGCACCGTCATGCCTCCTCCGTATGCGCCTACCCTCCGCGTCTCCGCGGGACCTCGAGCGCAGCACCGGGGCTGGGCCGAATTCCTTCTGCGTCGAGCGAGGCGTTGAACTCCGGGACCCGGTCAGTAATCAGCGCATTGAGCCTCTCGATCAGCCCCGGGACGGCATCCCACGCCGCGTCGACCTGCCAGAGTTGATCCTCTGTAGGCAGCGTGGATGACTGCTGTATCGCGCCGGCTATACCGGCGTTCCTGCGGACCTCTGCCAACTCCGACGAGATCTCGCTCAGCTCCTCCTGAATCGCGGAAAGCTCATCCGTGATGGACTCGGACGCTCCCTCGTGGTCCTCGAGTAGATCCCCGACCTCTGAGAGCTGCTCATCCAGCCGCTCGGCAGCCTGAGTCGCCTCGTACAGCGGCTTCGCCAACTCCCGCAGGCTCATCAACGCGTCCTGGCGAACCATGCGATCGGCCCGCGACATCGGGCGTCTCGGATCGGCCTCGATTTCGACGGTGGACGTAAAGGTCTCACCGCCGACCTCCATGCTGATCGTGTACGTGCCTGGAAGTGCGACTGGGCCTTGCGGCGTCCCTCCTCCCCGGCCACCGCCACCTCCCCGGCCACCGCCACCGCCGCCCCCACGACCACCGCCGGCACCGGGCTCGGGCTCATACGGACGATCGTGTCGCCAATCCCACAAAACCTCGTTGATCCCTGCTTCCGCAGGGGCTTCAAGCGTGCGCACGTGGCCACCGGTCGCGTCGGTGATCGTCAACTCGAACGTGGGCGTACCGTCAGACGCTTCAGGCGAGCCCTCCTCGTTCGGTGGCTCCTCGTCCGCATCGTCGTGCTTCCCCTCCGTGGGGCGCTCACCTTCGACCGCCTCCCTCAGGTAGTACCGGATCGGCGTGGCGCGCGGCGGATTCGACGCGGAATACGTCGCCCCGTAGAAGGGCCAGTCTCCTCGCTGCGCCCACATGACCGTCTTGCGGACGGGGAATATCCGCCCAGCCTCGGCCATCATCGTCGTCGAGAGGTGCTCGAGCGGCGTCAGGTCCGCCATGATCCACACGCTTCGTCCGTGCGTTCCGACAATGAGATCGTTCTCGCGCGGATGGATGGCGATGTCGTCGACCGGCACGACGGGAAGGTTGTTCTTGAGCGGAGTCCAGCTCGCACCACGATCGATCGAGAGCTGGACGCCAATCTCGTTGCCAATGAAGAGAAGATTCTCGGCAAGGTGGTGCTCGGTAATGACGTTCACAGACCAGCCACCGGGCAGGTCTCCGGCGATCGACTCCCAATGCTGGCCGTAGTCCTCACTGACGTACGCGTACGCCGCGAAGTCACTGTTGCGGTGCCCGTCGAACGTCGCGTACACGCGACCGGGGGCATGGGCTGAGGGGGTCAAGCGACTCACGTACGTCCGCTCGGGAAGCCCGGGAATCTTGTCGACGACGTTTTCCCAACTGTCACCGCCGTCCATTGTGACCTGCACGTTTCCGTCGTCGGTCCCGACATAGATCACGTCCGGCGTGAAGCGCGACTCTGCCACCGTGGTGATGTTGCCGTACGTGGACGTGCCGTCGTGCATGGACATCATCGGCTGATCGCCCGGCACGCCCATGATCGCGAGCTCGTCGCGGTCGATCTGTTTTGTGAGGTCGACGCCTCCGACCTCTTGCCAGCTCATTCCGCGATCGCGGGATCGCATGAGGTAGTTCGAAGCGAGGTAGATCGTCGCTGGGTCGTGTCGCGAGATGAGAAGCGGGGCGTTCCAGTTGAATCGGTAGGCCTTGGTGGTGTCTCCGTATTCGCGGGGCCCGACAATCGGTCGCATCGGCGTCTTTTCGCCGGTGACCAGGTCGTACCGGTTCATGTTTCCGCCCTGGCTCTCGGAGAAGACGATGGTGGAGTCCGTCGGGTCCACGACCGTCCAGAAACCGTCGCCATAGGCGGTCTCGTACCAGTCCTGATGGCGGATGCCGTGGAATTCCCGCGTGTTCGAGGGGCCGCACCACGGGTTGTTGTCCTGAAGGCCGCCGCACACGTAGTACGGATCGCGCATATCGAAGCTGACCGTGTAGAACTGGCCGAGCGCGATGTTGTCGAACATGCGCCAGTACGCGCCTCCGTCCCAGGACGCGGACACACCGCCATCGCTGCCGATGATGAGGTGGTCGGGGTCGTTGGGGTCGATCCAGAGCGCGTGGTGGTCGACGTGGATCTGCTCGGCTCCGTCACTCCGGAAGGTTCGGCCCCCGTCGTCCGATATCATGAGAGAGCCACCGAGCACGTAGATACGGTCCGCGTTGCTCGGGTCGATGCGCACCTGGGAGTAGTACATCGGCCGCGGGTTCGTATCCGACATCTTCTCCCACGTCGTGCCTCGATCGACGGAACGGAAGATGCCGCCACGGCTGCCTTCTCCGCCTCGGCCTCCACCTGCCCCTCCTCCTCCCCCGCCGCCCCGACGCCCGGGACGCCGGGCGTCCGCTTCGACGAGCGCGTAGACCACGTTGCCGTTCCGGCGGAAGACGTCGATGCCGATGCGACCCTTGTCGCCCTCCGGCAGTCCGTCGGTCAGCTCGGTCCAGCTCTCCCCGCCATCGACCGTGCGGTAGAGCCCACTGCCGGGGCCTCCCCCGTTGAAACCCCACCCCGTGCGCTGACGCTGATACATCGCCGCGAACAGCGTGTTGGGATCCGCCGGGTCCATCGCAAGATCGATCGCGCCGGTGAGCTCGTCGACGTGCAAGACCAAGGCCCACGTCTCTCCACCATCGCTCGTCTTGTAGACCCCGCGCTCGGGATTCGGCCCCCAGAGATCACCGACCGCCGCGACGTACACGATGTCCGGATCGCGCGGGTGGATGACGATGCGCCCAATGTGCCTCGTCCGCTCGAGGCCCATGTGCGTCCATGTGTTTCCGGCATCCGTGGACTTGTACACGCCGTCGCCCCACGGAGACGACTGCCGATTCTGCGGCTCACCCGTGCCGACCCAGATCAGGTTCGGGTTCGCCTGATGGACCGTGACATCGCCGATCGAGCTCGTCGTTTGATCGTCGAAGAGCGGGGTCCACGACGTACCGTGGTTCTCGGTCTTCCAGACCCCGCCAGTGGCGACCCCGATGTAGAAGGTCTGGGGCCTAGACTCGACGACGGCCAGGTCGGCGATCCTCCCGCCCATCAGCGCCGGACCGATCTCGCGGTACTCGAGGCGCGAGATCGTCGTGGCCAGATCCGGTGTCTGCGCCTGTAGGGCGGAGACGGAAATCAGTGCGAGCGTGCCGGCGTGCTTCAGGCGGCCGATGGACTTCATGGCGTATCTCTCGAGAAGTGGCTTTCGAGCGTGCTAGGAACGCGGATCGGTATTCTGCACCCGTGGAGGAGACGCGCAAGGCGCCCGCGGAGCTGAATTGACATGCTCGAGAACAGCGGGTACGCTCGCATGAATCGGCCTTGCCATGGAAGAGGTCACAGGGGGCGTATGAACTATGAAGATCGTCCGAAGACTGCTGGTGGTACTCGGTGTCCTGATCCTGATCCCCATTGTCGCGCTCGCCACTCTGGCGATCTCGGCGCGTAGTTCTGACGGGCCAGCCGGTGTGTTCGCGGGTGGTCCACTCGTTGCCGGTGAGTTAGTAACAGGTCCGGAACCCGATTGGAGTTTCGTACACGATATCGCAACCATCGAGCTACAGCTGCTCGACCCTCCCCGGTCCCGATTGATTTGGATCGCCGACTACGAAAGCAAGGCCTACGTCGTGTCCGGGTACATGGGCAACCGTATCGGACGCATGTGGAAAAAATGGCCGATCGAAGCGGAACGAGATGGCCGGGCGATCGTTCGCATCGACGGTAAGAGGTATGAACGCACCCTCGTGCGCATCAAGACTGGTGCGGTCGTGGACGGCGTGATGGCAGAGCTCGGCCGCAAGTATCGATTTTCAGCAACGCGCGCTGCGATAGAGTCCGGGTCGACCTGGCTCTTCGAGCTGGCCCCTCGTAGCTCAGGCATGACCGGAGCCGCCAGGTGAAACGGCTACTCTTGATTTTCGGTGGTGTAGCGCTCTGCACCGTACTCTGTGTGCTGTTCATACCCGGCCTTTCGGAGTACCTCTCCGGAAAGGTGTTGGGCTGGATCGCTAGCGCGGCCTCCTCCTAGGAGCTCGACAATGAGTGATTTCTGGAGAACTCCATCCCGACGGGAATTCGCCAAGATAGGCGCGATTGCTCTGGCAGCGGCGATAGGAGCTAGTGAAATGGCATCTGCGCAGGCACCTGCCAGCGAACTCGAGTCGGAGTTTCTCTTCGAGTTGGTGCTCGACGTTGACGCCCAACTCGATGCCGGCCATACCCGCATTGCGCCCGTTACCGGTGGAACCTTCAGCGGACCACGAATCAAGGGAACCGTACATCCCGGAGGCGCCGACTGGATTACGCAGGTATCGGGTCATAGCAGTCTCGACGTGCGCATCACTCTGGAAACCGATGACGGTGCGCTCATCTACATGTCGTACACCGGAGTTGTTCGGCGAGGAGACAACGGACTGTATTGGAGAGTACGACCCATCTTCCAGACCGCGTCGGAAAAATACGACTGGCTCAACCATGTCGTTTGCATAGGCAAGAACAAGCAGGTGCCTGGCAAGGTTGCCTACGACATTTTCGGCATCCTGTAGAGCGGACCGAGTCGAGCTACCCTGCTGCGACCGTCCAACGAACCAGAAGCACCACGCCGGCTAGAATCATCGCCGTACCTGTAAGGCGGCTCGCTGCGCGCGCGTGACGCATCGGTATCACTTTCTCGGTGAATACGAAGATCGCGATCGCGGCGATCCAAAGCAGGTTCATCACGCCCCCCAGGAAGAGGAGCCCCATCAGTACTCAGCAGCATCCCACGCAGAACGAGCCATGATGCAGCCCCATTCGGAACGCCCCCATTGTGCCGGGACGCCAGTGCTCTGAGAGGAAGTACGCCGGGGACTGGCTAATGCTCGAGGCAGGCGAGCTTGATGGGCGTGACCTGATACACGCCCGCGGCCACCAAGAGGCCGGCTCCGAGCAACGGGCTCGTCGTAACCATCATGGGTGACAGAAGGGCCGCTTGATCGAGCGCCCATTGCGCCACGGTCGCGAATACGCTGAACAGAGTCCATAGCGCGACGTAGCCAGAGACGAAAACGACGGTAGGTGCAACAACGGACCCTTGCCGACCCGCCTTACGGGCCACCGCGGCGTAGACCATGGTCGTGGGCGCTGCACTAGGACTAGGCACCATCATGCCGACCATCATGATCGCCCACATCAGGAAAATCAGAACGAAGTCGCCAGCGTCCAAAGCCCGAATGCGCACCATTTCCATCGACACCGACAACTCCGGCATGCCGCCGGAAGCACGTACCAGATAAATCCAGGCGAGCGCGGTCGTGCCGCCGAGCGCGGCCACGACCGCAAGCAGGTCGCGCTTCGGCACGGTCCTCCAGGCCCCCCCTACCGGATCACCCCGTCCTGGTTCATGTGCAGGATGTTGAACTGCCCTTAACTATCGGTCAGCTCCAGCTCGATCCCGGCAGTGATCTTGGACGAGCCAGAGCCCATTTCCGCGACCGTGTACTCGAATCCGTTCGGGAGGTTGATGCGCGAGCGCGACGGCTCGCCACTGTGTGGATTGATGATTGGCGAGCCGGTGGACTCGACCACCCCAGCTACGCTCAGCCGTGCGGTTCTGGCCTCGATATCGATCTCGAGGTCGATGGGCGCGTAGACGGTATCGAGCACCTCGGACGCCATGCTGTTGTATACGAAGAAGTGCGTCGCACCGGCGAGCAGTGTTCTCGCCGCGTAGGATCTGGCCCAGCCCGTCTCGTTGCTCGTCAGAGGCGCTCTCGTCGATGACGAACTGAAGCCGCCCGTCGCCTGCTGCGATCTCTCCCGGCCACCAGAAGAGCATCGCGAAGGCGAGGCCATCCAGCCGGACATCGCCGAAGTTGCCCTCTTCGATGTGACCGCTGATGACGCCCTCACAATTGCCATGGGTCGTAGGGGAGCCGAACTGGCAGGGGCACCCGTAGTTGCAGTTACAGTTTGCGAACTCCGTCCCTCGGATCATCCATTGGACCGCCATCTTTCGCACCTCCGGTTCTGATTCATGCACCGGGGATGGCGATCCGCGAAGAGATTGTGTCGCAAGCCGAACGGCGTGTGAGCCGCGGCGCGATGTACACGACACTCGAGCGCCTGCTCGCCAAGGGATACGTTACTTGGACGCTGGGCGACCCCACCCCTGAGCGTGGTGGCCGTGCGAAGCGTCATTTCACGGTCACCTCCCAGGGTCGAGACGCGCTACGCGTGTCGGGTCGTGCTCTCTTCAATTTGTGGACGGGGCAGGAGTCTATCCTGGAGGAACGGTGACGGAGCAAGGGGACGCCCCGAACGTCGGCGGAAGCCCGCCGCGTATTCCTGAGCGGCTCCTAGCACGACCGTTCCCAATAAGTCGTTGTGTTGCAACCAATCGGGGCGCCCGGATTTGAACCGGGGACCCCCTGCTCCCAAAGCAGGTGCGCTACCGGACTGCGCCACGCCCCGTAAGTTATTGTACTGCAGTCTTTTATAGGATATGACTGTGGTCGACGAACTCTGAAAACTGTGCCAAAAACCGTGTCAGGGCTAGGCCCTCATGCGGCAAAGCACACCTGCCTGTGAAGCAGCAGAGCCGATTTGGATTCACGAGCTCGCGGGAGCCGGAATCGGAGGAGCAGGTCCGGCCGCGCAAGCAGAAAGGTCCGCGACGCCTACGCGTCGCGGACCAATTCTGTCGGGACCGCCGGAGATCTGCCCGGACTGTAGACCGAGCGCCGCCGCAGCCCTCTAGCTCACTACCCGCCTCTTCTGCAGCACCTTCTGCATGTACTTCTCGAAGAAGAACTTCTGGATGTCCATCATGTCGATCTCGCGGCCTTGGATGTAGATCTGCTCGATGTCGCTGGTCATGTCCAGCGGGGTTCCGGTGGTGATGAGGAGCGTCGCCTGCTTTCCGGGCTCCAGTGAGCCCACAAGGTCGCTGATCCCCATGAACTCTGCGGCGTTGATCGTGACAGCCTTGAGGGCTTCTTCTTCGGGGAGCCCAAAGGCCACGGCGACGCCTGCTTCCCAGGGCAATCGGTTCGTGTAGAGCGACCCTGAGCCGCCGGAAATGGCGAACCTCACTCCCGCTTCGTGAAGGCGGGCCGGCATGGAGTAAGCTCCGTCGTACCCCTCGTATGCCCGGCCTGGCGCCGCCATGGTCGAGGTGAGGATCACCGGGATATCGTTGGCCACCAGTCGGTCCGCCACGTGAATCGCGTCGCGCCCTCCACGTATCACGAGCCACACTCCCTCTTCCTGGGCCCAGGTGATGGCATCGTTGATCTGGGCCGCACCGTCCGCTGACACCACTACCGGGATCTCCCCGTCGAGGGCCGGAATCATGGCGATGTAGCGCGAGTCGGTCCGCACTTCTTCACCCGCAGCGGTGGCGTCGCGATATGCACGCGCCTCCGCAAAGAAGTCCTTGAGCTGCTCGACCTGCTCGGCGTAGGTGGGGGGGGTGTCCTGCGAGTCGGGCCCTAAGCCACGGCCCCGGCCCCCCCGGCCCCGGCCCCGGCGGGGGTTGGGGTTGGGCCAGTTCACGTTCAGGGCCGCTGCCGACTTCATGGACATCTCCTCCCAGTCCCACCCCTCGAGGCTCATTGCCGAAGACATGCCGGAGATGAGGCCGCCCCCCGGTGTAGTGAGGGTCACGAGCACGCCGGCGGAGCGGGAGGTGCCGATATGGCGGCTCTCCGCGTTGAAGGCCACTTCGGCTCGCACGTTGGGGTTGAAGTCGCCCAGCTCGTTGACGTCACTCGAGACGCCTATGGAGCCGATCTCGCTGATGCCCACCGTGCTGTAGGCGTCGATGAGGCCTGGATAGATGTGCTTGCCGGAGACGTCCACCACCCGAGTCCCCGAGGGAATCTCAACGTCGGTGCCGACCGCGACGATCACCCCGTTCTCGAACAAGATCGTGCCGTCTTCAATCACCCCGTTCGTCACGGTGTGGATGGTGGCCCCCCGTAGCGCCACCGGTTGGGACTGGGGCGGGACGGTCATCCGCACCTGCGCCCTCGCCGAAGCCGGCGACAGCAGGGGGACGGCCACAGCTGCCATCGCAACGGCCAGGGTCACTGCGGTCACACCGCCGGCCCGGGACAGGATACCCGTCATGGCTCCTCGCTTCGTAATGGTCATGGTCATGGTCATGGTCGTAGGCATGGTCAGTTGCTCCCGCGCCCCTCGCCCATGTCCTCGTCCCCGTTCTCCGCGACGGAGAGGATGGCCTGTATGAGCTGCGTGCGCTCCCAATCGATCTGCTCCCGCATGGCCGCATCCTCCTCGATGGAGAAGTAACGTCGGCCGTCCACCCAGGTCTGCTCGGCCCGGGTGAACTGAGATAGGGGGTTGCCGCTCCAGATGACGAAGTCGGCGTCCTTGCCCGCCTCGAGCGAGCCCACACGGGCGTCGATGGCCACGGCCTTCGCGGCCTGGTTGGTCACCGTCGAGAGCGCTTGCTCCTGTGTAAGGCCGGTGCGGAGCAGCTTGCCCGCCTCCCAGTTCATGCGGCTGGCGATCTCGCTGTTGTCGGAGTGGAGCGCCGTCACCACGCCCGCCTCGATCAGGATGCGGGCGTTGTACACCGTAGCGTCGTACGCCTCGAGCTTGAACCCGCCCCAGTCACTCCACACGACTGCGGCCACGCCAGAGGCTGCCAGCTCGGGGGCGATCTTGTAGGCCTCGACCCCGTGCTGCAGGGTCTGCACCCGGAAGCCGAACTCCTCGGCCAGGCGGACCAGGGCCAGGAACTCGTCGGCCCGGTAGCCGTGCGACGAGATGAGCAGCTCCTGGCTCAGGATGTCGAGGATCGCCTCCATGCGCAGGTCGCGGCGCGGGGGAATCCCCTCCCCGCTGGCCTCCCAGCGCTGCCACTCCCGCTCATAGTCACGCGCGGCCAGGAAGTGGTCGCGGATGATCTCCTGCGTCCCCATTCGCGTGTCCGGGTAACGCCCCTGACGCCGCTTGGGGTTCTCCCCCAACGCGAACTTCACCGTGCGGGGCGCGTCCTCCAGCTTGAGGTCCTCGGGCAGAGAGCCCCAACGCATCTTCACGAAGACGTTTTCTCCTCCAATGGGGTTCGCGGAGCCGTGCTTGATGTGAGCGGTCGTGAGCCCGCCGGCGAGCTGGCGGTACATCCAGATGTTGTTGTGGGTCAGCACGTCGCCCATCTGAACCTCGGGAACGATGGCGAAACCGCTCTCGTTGACCGAACTCACCCCGGAATGGATGTGGGGGTCGATGAGCCCAGGCGTCACGTGCTTGCCGGTGGCGTCGATCTCCATCGCGCCTCTGGGCGCGTCGAGATCAGGACCCACCGCCACCACCTTACCGGCCTGGACCAGGAGATCGGCATTCTCCATCCGCCCCTGAGGACCCTGGGTCCACACGGTGGCGTTGCGCACCACCACGGCAGCGGGCTGCTCGGGGATGGCGCTCCGCCCGTACTCCATCATGGGTCGGATGAACGGCAGGTCGATCTCGGGGACGTTCATGGCCACCGTGCCCCGTACGGGTCCCTCGTACGCCTCTGTGCGGAACCCGCGGAAGGACGGGTTTGCCCCGTTGGGGAGGGACGTCCAGCCGTAGAACTCCTCACCCCGTACCGAACCCGCCAGGAGGGCGACGCCCTCGTATCCCAGGTCCTCCCCGTCGAAGCGCACCACGATACGGCCGGTCTCGGCTACGACCTCTGCCGAGGCCAGGTCGATGGTGGCGCCGTCGGGGCCCGCGATATCGATGGACCCGCGCAGGCGGTTCAGTGGGCCCTCGAGACGGAGCGTCGCCTCGAAGCCCCACTCGTCGTCGGACGTGATCTGCCAGGTGCCTCGGGGGTCGATCTCGGGCGGGCGAGTGACCTCGTAAACCTGCCCGTGCACCCAGACGTCGCGGACGGTGGCCTCTTCGGTGAAGAGGTCGCCTTCGCTCACGACGAGGTTGGCGATCTTGCCCTCCTCGATGGTGCCGTGGGTGTTCTCGAGTCCCAGCCATGCCGCCGGCGTGGTGGTGAGCGCCGCCAGGGCGTCGTCCGTGGAGAGCCCCCGTGCCACCGCGATCCGCAGGTTGGGTAGGAACTCGTTCAGCGACGAAAGCCCGTCGGAGGTGATGGCGAAGCGGATGCCGGCAGCGGCCAACTGGGCAGGGCTCGTAGGCGCCAGATACCAATCGCGCAGGTCGGCCAAACTGGCGTTCAGCGCCGACTCCGGATCATCGACATCGGGCGCGTCAGGGAAGCTCAGAGGTATGATGAGCGGATCGGTGCGTCCCCGGAGCACATCGATGATGCGGTATTCCTCACCGCTCCCCCGGAACCAGGCGTCCACGCCGTACTCCGCGGCAAGCTTGTACGCCCGTAGGTACTCCTCCTCGCTGCCGGTCTCGAAGACGATCGGCTGATTGCCCTGCACCGCGTCCTCGAGTGCCGCCAACGCCTCGCTGGTCTCGGGCGGTAGGAATGCGCGGCCACTGGCTTCGTAGGCGCCCCACGCCCTCATGTACCAGTCGGCGTCCATGAAGGTCTGCTTGATGAGCGCAATGGTCCCCATGGCAGAGTTGGGGTAGGCTCCACCCAACTCGAAGGAGCGCTGGAAGCCCACGGCCTGGACCAGGTCGGGGCGGAGCACCCGGTCCCGGACCCCGGCGTCGCCCAGGTTCACGACCGAAGCGGTGCCTCGGAAGATGCCTTGCTTGGGCACGACCAGCGCCGTCCCAAACCCCTGGGAGCGGAGCGCCGCCCGGCGGTCGGGGTCGTCCTGGGAGTTCATCGTGGTGCTGAACCAGGCCCGAACCTGTGGGTTCCAATGGGTTGGCCCCACGTCGCCGCCTTCGGGGACTGCGTCCATCCCTAGGTCCGCATGGGCATCGATGAAGCCCGGATAGATCGTGTGGCCCGCCAGGTCCCAGACGCGCGCGCCGGGCGGGGGCTCCATGTTGCGACCGACCTGCTGGATGAGTCCGTTTCGGATGACTATCGTGGCGCCGTCCAGAACCTGCCCCGGAGCCGTCACGACCCGTGCGCCCACTAGCGCGTGGAAGCCGATGCCGTTGTCCCGGATGCCCGTCACGGGCTCGGTCCGGGTCGCCTGTTGGGCTGAGACTCCGCCGGTCAGCAGGAGGGTGAGCCCCAGGAAGGAGAGGATTGCTCTCACGACGTCCCCCGTAGGAATGGTAGGAATGTAAGGTGAACCACTGCGCATCTCCCGCGGGCAGGAACCCGCGGGGAACGGAAAAGACGGAAAGTGTCTTGATGGCTACGCTCCCGCCGGCGTCTGGTCAAATGGACCGCGGGCGGTGCCCCTACAAAGACAGCTACCGCGGCCGCCGCTTTGGGGACTCTAGCCGCCCATCAAGCCCGCCGATCTACTTGGCAGCCTTCAGCTTGAACCGTTGCATCCGTCTACCGTTCCCCGCCTCTCCGGTGTAGAGGTAGCCCCGGGAGTCCAGCACCACCATGTGCGCTCGGATGAACTCGCCCGCCTGGCGCCCGGGCCTGCCAAACCTGCCAAGGATCTCCAGGTCGGAGCGCCGCAGCATCCAGACACGTTCGTTCGTGCCATCGATCAGATAGAGGAGGCTCTGTTCGGGATCCCGCGACAGCCCAAGGCTGAAGCCAGTCCCCGATCCGCGGGTCTCTGGAAGGACGAACCGCTCCATCAGATATGCGCCGTTCTGGCGGAAGACTTGAATGCGGTTTCCGCGGCGGTCGGACACATAGACCAGGCCGTCCTTCGAGCCGACGATGCCATGGACGGTCGAGTATTGCTGTGGCGGGTCGTCTGGCCTGACTGGATACTCATATCGGTAGGTGTCGTCCGGTGGCTTGCCGTACGCACCCCAATGACGCCGGTATTCGCCGGTCGCCGCATCGAACACCACCACGCGCCGGTTGCGGTATCCATCCGCGATGAAGAGTTCGTTCGTACTGGGCTCCACGAAGAAATTCGCCGGGCCGCCCAGATGAGTCGGATCGTCGCTGCCCTTGTTCACGCCAGGCTCACCGATGGTGAGAACGTGGTTGCCGTCCTTCGTGAACTTCATCACGTGGAATCCATTACTCGTGCCGAGCCAGACGAACCCGTTGTGATCGATATAGATCCCGTGCTCCTGGTCGAACCAGTGATACCCCTCGCCCGGCCCACCCCAGGCTTGCAAGACGTTGCCCTCGGGATCCAGTTCGAGAACGGGGGGCGCGGGAAAACAACAATCCGCAATCGGTGGATCCTGTGCGGCTCCGATCTCCTGACGGGTCAGGCTCGACGGCATGTGAACTACCCAGAGGTGGTCGTTTTCATCAACGAAGAGCCCTCTGATGTCGCCGAGGATCCAGTCGTTGGGCAGCGTCGGTGGCCACGTCGGGTCCACTTCCCACTCGGGCAGTGTGCCCGATGTCGGCTCCGGTGCCGGCTGAGGCGTCTGAGAGTCGCAAGCGACGGTAATGAAAAGCAAGGCTGCAGCGCTGAAGAGTTTCATTCGATTTCTCATGGTCTCGGTGGTCGACGGCCGCGTAGAGCACTCAACGCACGGCCAATGCAACGAGTCGGGGTGGATTACCCTGGACGGTGAGGGCGATGTACTGCGTGCCTTCGACCATGTAGCTCATGGGGGCGCCGATCGCTCTCCCGGGCAACGGGACCTCCCCGAGGACCTCGCCGGTCGCCTTGTCACGCGCAGTCAGTACGTAAGACCCCTCCGCGTTCGGCCGTTGCTGGCCTGAGAACAGGAGTGTCTCGGTAACCAACAAGAAGTCCCGGCCACCACCGAGCGCTGGCAACTCCAGACCCTCCAGCCGTGGATGATCCCGGATGCTGGCCGGCCCGGGCCCGTTGGATTCCTGCCAGACGATCTCTCCTTCGTTGAGGTCGATCGCGGTGATCCTCCCGTACGGCCCCTTGAAGAGTGGCAGACCGTCCGGGCCCGGCGGCGCGCGCATCGGGCCACGCGAGTACCGAAGGGTGGAGCGCTCCGGCCCGAGCTCCACCAGGCGGGGGATGATCGGCTGCGTCGCCGAGGACACATACAGAATGCCCGTTTCCGGATCTACGGCCGCGCCGCTCCAGTTCGCGCCGCCCGTGTAGCCTGGAAGCGCGATCGTGCCTCGGGTCCCGTCCGGCCCGGCGTCGATGAGCGAAGGCGGCGTGAAGAGGGGGCCGCTTCGATACTGCCCCAGGATCTCGATCGCCTCGGCTCGCAGCTCGGGCGTGAAGTCGATGAGATTGTCGATGGTGGCGTCCTGCCGATCGAATGGAGGGGGCTTCGTCGGGAAGGGTTGTGTTGGGGACGTCCACTCACCCGGCACATCGGAGGCGGGAACCGGTCGTTCCTCGATTGGCCAGACGGGCTCGCCGGTCTCGCGATCGAAGACGAACGTGAAGGCATGTTTGGTCACCTGCGCGACAGCCTTGATCGCTCTCCCGTCCACCGTGATGTCGATCAAGTTGGGAGCGGCCGGCGGATCATAGTCCCACAGATCGTGATGTACGAGCTGGTAGTGCCAGACGCGCCTTCCGGTCGAACATTCCAGGGCGACGAGGCTGTTCGCGAAGAGAAGGTTGCCTGGCCGGTGCCCGCCATAGTGATCGTTCGTCGCGTTGCCGACCGGGAGGTAGACGTAGCCGAGCTCCTCATCGGCGCTCATGAGCGTCCAAACGTTGGTGTTCCCCGTGTACCTCCACGAGCCGTCCTCCCACGTTTCGTGACCGAACTCTCCAGGTTGGGGGATGGTGTGGAACGTCCAGAGCAGCTCGCCGGTGCGGGCGTCGAAGCCGCGGACGTGCCCGGGTGGAGCCTCCCGGAACCGGGGTTGGTCGGAGATGGCCGATCCTACGATGACCACGTCCCCGCACACGACCGGGGCCGACGTGATCGAGTAATTCATGGGGGGTGGAGCCCTGCGGGCCCTCGGTATGCCGTCCATCAGGTCGACCCGACCGTCATCGCCGAAGCCGGGAACTGCATCCCCGCTCCTGGCGTCGACGGCGATCAAGTAAGCGTCTCCGGTCCCCAGAATCAGCCGCTCCCGCTCTCCGTCGGTCCAGTAGGCTAGCCCACGGTTGCTGAAGCCGAGCAGCATGATTGGAATGCCCGACACATAGCTCCGCGGATCGTGAACCCAGAGCGTCTCACCGGTGGCAGCTTCGATTGCCGCGATTTGGGACAAGGGGGTGGAGATGTAGAGGACGCCGCCCACCATCAAAGGCGTCGCCTTGAGATTCGAGATGCGGACAGCCGCGATGTCGTTGGGGACCTGGAGGTTCGGATAGTCCTCCCTGAGTCGGTCCAGATCGAATCGCCCGTCGACCGACTCCCACTGCCAAGCGATCCGAAGGTCTCCGAGGTTGTCCCGGTTGATCTGGTCGAGTGGCGAGTACTTGGTGCTCCCGATGTCTCCCCCGTAGCTCCGCCACTCTGCGCCCGTCGCGCCCTGCTGTGCGAGGCCTGACCCCGTGAAGAGGCCCAAGGCCATGAAGAGTGTGCACAACGTGAACCGATTCACGACTGCTCCTCCTAACGGCCCTGCACGACCGCCACGCCCTCGATCTCGATGAGCGCGGTGTCCGAGTAGAGCGATTCGACGCCGATCAGCGTCGTGGCCGGGAGATTCTCGTCGGAAAATCCATTATTCCGGCGGGCGACCGCGAGCACCGCCGCATCTTGGGGATGATAATCGGCCATGTAGATGTTGAGCTGCACCAGATCCGCTGTGGTCGCACCAGCCGCTTCGAGCCGCCGCTTCAGGTTGGCGTAGGCCTGATCCGCTTGGGTCTCGAGGCTCTCACCTGCGCGCCCGACTTGACCTGATACATAGATCGTCTTCGCACCGCTCCCCTGCGTGGTGACGACCTGTGTGAAGCCTGATGTGGGACCGATGAACTCCGTGTCGGCCTCGCCACCCCCGCCATCGCTCACGACCGCCACGGCGTCGATCTCGATCTCATATTGATCGGTAACGAGTGACTGCACCCCGAGCAACGTACTCGCTGGTAGATTTTCGCTACCCAGTGCCTGCGTTCTCGCCTCACTGAACGTGCGGCGGTCCTCCGGCGCATACTCGGCGATGTACGTGACGATCTTGACGAGATCGTCGAGAGTGGCACCTGATGCCTCCAGTCGCCGGGCCACAGCCGCCAAGACCGACGTCGACTGCTCGGCCAGTCCATCGCCTTGGCCGACCTGACCCGAGACGTAGATCGTCTTGATCCCGTTGGCCGTGACCACCACGGACTGGCTGAAGCCACGCGAGGGTCCGACGCGTTCGATCGTGACGGTCGCTCCCGGGACTTCAGGATCCGCGATGACCGCGACGGCCTCGATCTCGACACGGAACTGCTCGAGGAACAATGACTGGACGCCTACCATCGTGCTGGCCGGCCACGAGTCCTCATTGAACGTCCGGAGTCGTGCCTCGCGGATGATCGAATACTCCTCTGGGTCGAAGTCCTTCACGAAGATCCGGATCTTCACGACGTCTGAGGCCGAGGCGCCGGCGCTCTCGAGACGTCGCACAACCGACTGAAACGCCGTCTCGACATGCGCTCGGAGATCGTCACCACGGCCGACCTGTCCTGACACGTAGATCGTCTTGACACCATGATCCGACACGGTCACGACCTGGGTGAACCCGCCGGCCGGGTCGATGAACTCCCTCTCGAGCTCTTGGGCACCCACTGGGCGACAGCCGACTGGTCCAAAAACGATAGCCATCATCAGCGCCGTCGCTGCCGGCGTGATGTTGAACTTCATGTCGTGTCCCCCTCTTCGCTCAAGCGCTGTGACACGGTCTGACTCGAGGGCCCGAGGTCCGGCTGGTGGATGACCTCCGGCTCAACGCAACGCCAGCGCAACGAGCCGCTCCGGCTCGCCGCTCCCGCCGACGGCAAGCACGATGTATTGCTTACCGTCGAGCAAGTATGTGATTGGGGCGGCGTGGAACTGGCCCCCCACGTCCATTCTCCACAGCTCCTCGCCGGTCTCCTTGTCGTATGCCCCGATCCGGTTCGTATTCATCCCTTGTCCGATGAACAGAAGGGTCTTCGTCAGAAGCGGTCCCCCGAGCTTCTGAAAGCTACCGAGCCGTGGTAGCTGCAGGTGCCGCAGGGCTTCATGGTCCCGAGGTCCGTCCCCGACGGGGACGCTCCAGAGCTTCTCGCCCGCGTTCATGTCGAAGGCCGTGAGCTGCGAGTATGGGGGCTTGAAGAGTGGAAGGCCCCGCGGGCCGACCAGGTCCCGTACCTGAGGCCGAATCATCATGTCGGAGCGCTCGGGATCCCCGGGCTCCATCCGGACGAGCGAGAAGTGAGCCCAGCTAGGCACATAGAGTCGCCCAGTGTCGGGGTCGAACGCCGCACCCCACCAGTTGGCGCCGCCACTCCAGCCGGGTCGCACGATGTTGGTCCCCGGCGTCAGGGGCGTATAGAGGGGTCCGGCATTGTGCTCACGAAAGATGGCTAGCCCCTCCGCTCTCAACTCGGGAGTGAAGTCGATGACGTCGTCCTCGGTCGCTCCGTTCGTGAGGAAGAGTGGGGGCTTGGTGGGATATGGCTGCGTAGGCGATGTCCGCTCGCCTACCAGAGTGCTCTGTGGAACGGGTCGCTCCTCGATCGGCCAGACCGGCTCGCCCGTCGCCCGATCGAAAACGAACGTGAAGCCCTGTTTGGTGATCTGAGCGACGGCTTCGATCCGGCGACCGTCGACGGTGATGTCGATGAGGTTGGGTGCCGCCGGAGGATCGTAGTCCCACACCGTGTGGTGGACGAATTGGAAGTGCCACACGCGTTCACCGGTTTCGGCGTCGAGGCATACCAGGGAGTTGGCGAACAGATTGTCGCCGAGTCGATGTCCGCCGTAGAAGTCCGTGACCGGCGATCCGACCGGGAGGTAGACGTAGCCGAGCTCCTCGTCGGCGCTCATCAGGGTCCAGACGTTGGCACCTCCGGAGAGCCTCCACGAATCGTCTTCCCAGGTCTCGTATCCAAGCTCGCCCATCTGGGGAATGGTGTGGAAGATCCACTTCATTTTGCCTGTCCTCACGTCGTACCCCCGCACGTGCCCGGGCGGCGCCTCCTGGTACCCGGTGCCCTCGGTCATTGCGGAGCCGACCACTACGACGTCGCCGACCACCAACGGAGGTGAGCTCACCGTGTAGCGGCGCGCGTCGATCGTTCTTCCGAGACCTTCCTTGAGGTCGACTCGTCCGCCCCGACCGAACGTGAGATCGGGCTCCCCGGTCTTCGCATCGATCGAGACGAGGTACACTCGCCCCGCCGCATAGATGAGCCGCTCCTCCGCGCCGTCCGTCCAATAGGCGAGCCCGCGGGTCATGAACCCATGCACGGCCGGGCGGCCTTCCAGGTACAGAGCCGGATCGTAGCTCCACAGCGTCTCGCCCGTTCCGGGATCGATCGCGGCGATTTGACCGAGAGAGGTGGTGGTGTACAGCACACCGTTCACATAAAGAGGCGTGACCTCGTAGGCGTAGGTCTGGAAAGCTCCACGTACACGCATCACCTCATTACGGGCTCTGAGCCCCTCGTCCACCGACGTCCAGGTCCAGGCGACCTCCAGGCTCCCGACGTTGTCCTCGTTGATCTGATCGAGGGCAGAGTACTTGGTGTGTCCTGGATCCCCTCCGTAGCTCCGCCACTGACCGTCCGCCGCGCCTGACTGCGCAGCCGCCGGGCTCCCCGCCGGGCTCCAACAGAAGAGGCCCAATGCGAGCATCACCCGAAGCCAGCCGGGAGCAACGCCAAGCTTCGATGAACTCTTCGAGGTCTCAGTTGGTCGTACAGCCAGGGACGGCCGCATGATCTCTCCTCGCCGGCAACGTGAGTAGAGCAGTCACGAGCAACCTACGACGCAGGAGGGCGGCGAGGCGAGGGATCGTAAGCGGGCACATGGTGCCCCCTACGATGTCCGCCCATCTTGTGCCGGTCGAACGGCCGCCCTGGCATCATGTTGCGATGGAGCCTGGCAATGTCGAGCACTCGTGTGGGAAGTCTGCTCTCCCTGGTCTGCGTCTTATCGCTCGCCTCTTGCGCTCCGCCCGCGCAGCCCGAACCGGGCATGGCCCCCGGCGCTCAGTACAGCGAGTGGCGCGTGCACCAGGGCGACGCAGCCGCGTCACACTACGCTCCCCTCAGTCAGATCAATCGTAGCAACGTCGCAGAGCTTCAGGTGGCCTGGTACTGGGAGTCCATCGACGAAGAGCTCAAAGAGCGCGATGAGGAAGCGCGCCGGATGGGCGGGGCCCTCTGGTATGAGGCGACGCCGCTCCTGGTGGACGGAACGCTCTACACCATCACCTCGCTGGGCCAGATCGCCGCGATTCACCCAGGAACCGGCCGGACCCTTTGGTCCTACGATCCGAAGACCTGGGAGTCGGGTCGGCCGGTCAACCTGGGCTTCATCGTGCGCGGCCTCTCCTATTGGACTGATGGGGAGAGGAAGCGACTTCTCATCGGATCCAACGACGCGTTCCTGATCTCGCTCGATGTAGAAACAGGGGAGCCGGATCCCGCTTTCGGGAATGCCGGAAGGGTGGACCTGACCCAGGGACTCGGTGTCGACGTCGAAGATCGCCAGACCTTCATACTGGGCTACGGGGTCAACTCACCCGTGACGATCAGCCGTGACGTGGTGGTCGTTGGCTCCGCGATTCGGGACACGCCCCAGACCCGCGACGTCCCACCCGGACACGTCCGGGGCTATGACGTACGGACCGGCGAGCTGCTCTGGATCTTCCACACGATCCCTCAGCCGGGCGAGTTCGGGAACGACACCTGGGAGGACGACTCCTGGCGCGCCGCCGGAGCGACCAACGTCTGGACGCCGATGAGCGCCGACGACGAGCTCGGCTATGTGTATCTGCCCGTGGGGTCGCCCTCCCACAACTGGTACGGGGGCCACCGCTTCGGCACGAACCTCTACGCGTCGAGCTTGGTGGCGGTCAATGTCGAGACTGGAGAGCCGGTGTGGCACTACCAGCTCGTCCATCACTCTATCTGGGATTACGACCCGGTCGCGGCGCCGAACCTGATCGACATCACCGTGGACGGCAGGGAGATCAGGGCCGTCGCACAGGTCACGAAGCAGGGGTTTCTGTTCGTCTTCGATCGAGTGACAGGCGAGCCCGTGTGGCCCATCGATGAGCAGCCGGTCCCGCAGTCCGACGTAGCCGGTGAGCGGACCCATCCCACGCAGCCGATCCCCACGAAACCGGCTCCTTTCGAACCGAATGGAGCCTTCGAAGAGAACTTGATCGACTTCACGCCGGACCTTAGGGCACGGGCGCTCGAAATCTTCCAGCGATATCGTACTGGTCCTGTGTACACACCGCCTTCCGTCGAGGGCACGATCGTCAACCCGGGGTGGGCGGGCGGCGGGAACTGGAACGGGGCCGCGTTCGACCCGGAGACCCAGTACCTCTACATCCCTTCGTATACCGACTACACAGTCGTCGCGCTGAGGAAGACGGACACCGGGGCGTCGGAGGACTTCGACTATCTCTGGGGAGGCGCTCGGACCCCGACGGTGGATGGCCTACCGATCTTCAAGCCGCCGTGGGGTCGAGTCACGGCCATCGACATGAGCACTGGCGAGCACGTGTGGCAGGTCGCGAACGGCCGCGGGCCGCGAGATCACCCGGCTCTTGCCGACCTCGATCTGGGCGATCTGGGGAGGGGGCTTGGCAGCGGGGAGAGCTTCCCGCTTCTCACGAAGACGCTGTTGTTCACCACTGTCGACGGGCAGAGATCGGAGCCTCCGCGTCTGTACGCCTACGACAAGTCGAACGGCGACGTGCTGTGGGACTTCGAGCTACCGGCGGGCGTACACGCCAACCCAATGACATACATGTATGAGGGCCGGCAGTACCTGGCGGTCGCCGTGGGTCGCGGCCGAACCGGAGAAGGCATCGTGGCCTTGGCGCTGGAGACGTCGAGTTTCTAATCGCCCCCAGCGACCCTGACCGTCACAGCTTCACCCGGGTCCCCCAGGTTGCCGCTGTCGTCAACCGCTCGGCTGAGGATCGAGACCGTGCCCGCCCGGTCTGGCGTCCACTCGTAGCTCCAGCTCGTTCGACCGATCGCAGGGTGCCAGTTCGTTCCACCGTCGACGGACAGTTCCACCGCGGCGACGACCCCGCCACCTCTGTCCGACGCCGACCCACGAATCGTCATGACACTCCCCACAGAGCCGGCGACGGAAGTCATGTCGATGGACGAGGTGGGAGGTGTGTCATCCGTCGAGGCGGTGGCCGCGACCAGATCCGGCTGCATCGTCGCCGGCTGAACGCCCATGTCGGCGAACAGGTTGAGCGTGGCCTGCTGAACATTCTTGTCAGGCCCGTTTGGGTCGACACCGACCCGAGTGTTCGATCCGTTGGCTCGCTCGGGCGGAACGCCGGTCTCGGAGTCATGATGCGCATCCAGCCCCCAGGCCCACTGAAGCGTCCCGGAACCGAAGACCAACGCTCCGCTCGAGTGGCGGTACAGCACCGCGTTGTGCGTCGCCGTGCCCGATTCGCACCCTCTCCCCGGGTGCAGGCAGAAGAGTACGTTGTCGACCGTCGTTGCCGAGATCCGGAACAGACCGGGTGGGCGAGCGCCATTGTCGATGTCCGAGTCCCACTCGTGGCCGAGGATGCCCTTGATGGACACATAGCGCTCGCCGGGCTGCAGTTCCGCGATCTCCGTGTTGCGCCAGATACGCAGGCTGGCGAACTCGGCGTCCACGATGAGCGGGTCGTTACGCCAGGCGTTGACCGTGAAGATGGTGCCCGTCAGAGCGTTTTCCGGCCACGCCCCTTCCGGGTTGTACGGCCTGTGGTCCCGGAACTGTCCCGTCCAGACGTCGGCGGCGGGGTCCATCTTGCGGGACACCTCCTTGTAGGTGACCAGCGTGCGGTAGGGCTGCCCGCTGCCGTCGATGCTCTCTTCCCAGCGGACCTTCCAGTACACCTCGTTGCTGCTGAAGAAGGCCACGTGCACGCCCGCTTGTCGGGCGGCCTCAACGTTGCGGCGCTGCTCACCCGACCAGTACTCGTCGTGACCCACCGACATGAAGATCTTGTGCTCGAGGATCTCATCGCCTCGCCGGTCGGTGTCTATGCCCGACGTGTAGCTGACGTCGTAGCCGTTACGCTCGAGCCACCGGACCATTGGGTACTCGGAGTTGAGCGGCATGTTGACCGCTCGATAGTGACGTGTCTCGAACGGGCGATTGTAGCTCACCTTGTGGGCACGTGGCGGGCCGCCGTGGAGGCGCAGCCTCTCGGGGTTGAGCCGTCCATACAGGCTGTGGCCCCCGTACCGGTTGTACGCCTGCCAAGTCACGTCCGAGGTCTGGAACAGCATCTCCGAGTCTCCATCGTCATCGCGAACAACGAAATAGATGTGACTCGCCCTGGGCTCACGTAGCGGATTCGCCATCACCGCCGCGTACTCCTCCCACAGCGGGTCGTCCTCCGCACCGGGCGGCAACTGCGACGGACGGAACTGGTCGTTCCGCCAGTAGTCGCCTTCGACAGGATCCTGGCGGACCAATCGAGCGAAGTAGATGCCCGACGTGGCGTCGAGCGGCGCCTGCCACGAGGCCGAGACGGCCCAGTTGCCACAGTCGAAGAGGGGCGCGTCCGCAGGCACCAACGCCCCTGCCTGATCCAATACGGGCACCTCTCCGGTCAGACAGTCGGGCTGGTCCTGCGGTAGCGCGGCCGAGGGTTCGATCGTGTCGACGCGTCGAGCTCCCGCCCCGCCGTAGTAGCCCATTCGGTAGATATCGATGCGATAGTCGTCCGAGTCCGTCCGGATCTTGAAGTTGATCGTTTCGCCCTGCGCCACGCTGATGTCGTCGCCGAAGCCCTGGATGCTCGGGTCCCCGTAGCCGTTGATGTCCCACTCGGTGGGAGGATCTCCGGGCTGGCAGTTCTCTGCAACGATCTCGTTGGCCGGCTCATCGCAAGAGTCCCTCGAGGTCTCCGCGGACGTCGAGCAGGCCGGAGCGACCGCAACGCTGAGTAGAAGGAAGAGGCGACGATGCCGGATCATGGTGATGTCTCCGCGTCGGAGTAGGCTAGGCATCTATCGCTCGCGTGCACGACCCGTGCGCAAGCGACCGAAAGCCACGTTTTGCCGCAGTCGTTGGCTCCGTTAGTCAGACGGGCCCGGAGTCGTCCGCTACAGCAGGGTACCTGCTTACGCAGCTGCTAGGTCGGCAACTTAGAGCACGGGGCCTCCGGACCGAAACTGTGCCAAGAACTGCGTCGTTGCCCACCCCCTCCGGGGCGTGCGTCTCTCCCGGGAGGCGATTTCTACAATGTCCGATCAATCGAGACCGACACCGAGGGCGACACAAGATGAGCAATCGTCCGCGCTCAGCGGTCCGATATCGGCCGCGGGCGATCCTTGGCTTCGAGGGTCTCGAGGACCTGCTTCCACTCGAACTTGTCGCCGATCCCGCGCACGTAGTGATCCATCCATGCCATCTCGCTCACCGCCTTCACCAACCGGTTGCGCGCATCGGGGATGCCGTGGCTGCGGCCGGGATACATGAACAGCTCGGTAGGCACGTCGAGCTTCTTGAGAGCCATGTGAAGCTCGACCGACTGCGGGCTCGGCACTCGCGGATCACCTTCGACGACGTGAATCATGGTCGGCGTCTTGGCGTTGGTGATGTACTTGAGTGGTGACTGGTCGAAGTAGGTGTCGAAGTCCTCGTAGAGGAAGCCGTCTCCCACGTAGAACTGGCGGTTCCGCTGGACGTCGCTCTGGGCGTACATGCTGATCCAGTTCATGGTGCCTGCCCCCGAGCTGATCGCCTTGAAGCGGTCGGTGTGGGTAAGGATCCAGTTCGACCAATGCCCGCCCGCGCTCCACCCCAGGACGCCCATCTGGTCCTCATCGACGATGCCCTCCGCGATGAGGTAATCCACGCCCGTCATGATGTCGTCGTAACCGAGCGTGAAGTAGTCCCCTACGATGTCTGTCCGATGTGCGTTTCCGTAGTTCCTGGATCCCCGGTAGTTCGGCTTCAGCGTGGCGTAGCCCGCTCCGGCATAGACCTGGGCGCTGGAGTACCCACCCCTGAAACGAAGAACGTCCGCCGAGGCCGGGCCGCCGTGGATCGCTACGATCAGCGGATACCGTGTGCCCTCCTGGTACCCGACCGGGTAGACGAGAACCCCGCCGACCGTCTTGCCGTCGGTCGAGGTCCAGTTGATCTCGACCTCCTCGCCGAGCGCCACGTCGGCGAGCTGAGGATTCAGGTCGACCAGTTGTATCCACCGGGATCGACGGTCCACATCATGCACGTCGGAGACGGTGAACACGGTCGGGGGAGTACGCGGATCGGAGTAGTTGATCAGGATCACGCCGGTATCGTCGTCGCGGGTCACCGAAAGCGAAGCCCGCTCCTCTGTTACCTGTGTGACTTCATCCCGCTCGATGTCGAGCGCATGCAGCTGGCTCGTGACCTTCACCCCGGCATTGAAGTAGATCGTCCGTGAATCCTCCGACCAGAATCCGATCGACAGACTCTGGTCGAACGCCGAGCCGAGCTTGCGGAACGCACCACCCCGTGACTCGACCTCCCGGATATAGATTCGGTTCTCGGTCATCGAGTACCGTTCCAGGTCGTCGGGCCCTGAGAACGCGATCCAGCGCCCGTCCGGCGAGAATTGGGTCGCGCGCTCCCCGACCTCGTAGTTCTCGGTCAGTCGCTCGACCGCCCCCGTGGCCACATCCATGAGGTACTGGTCCGCGTAGAGGCGCGCGCCGGTAATGTTGCGATCGTACCGCTCGATCGAGCCGCCCGTGAAGGAGAGCCACCGACCATCATCGGAGACTACGAACGCGTCTACGCTGAAGCCTGAGTCGTGGGTCAGCCGGCTTTCGCGTATGCTCGCGACCTCGACCGACCACAGGCTCGACAGCGGGGTAACCGCGTTCTTCACGTCGACAGTGAATCCTTCTTCGCGGCGGCGCTTGTCGTCTTCGTCGAACGAGTCCGGCCGAACGAAGTAGATCGTGGCCCCATCAGGGCTCCAATCCCACTGCTCGACACCGGCCTGCCCAGCGGTGATCTGTTCGGCGTCCGCAACGAATAGGTCGGAAACGGGCAGCCGATGAAGCTGCTCTTGCCCGGGGTCACCGCTCCGGTACACAAGCCATGAGCCGACCGGACTGAAGCTGAAGCCCGACACGCCGTGCTCCTCGTCGGTGATCTTGCGCGCCTCGCCGCCGTCATGACGCATCAGATACAGCTGATTTTCGCTGTCGTCGGAGTCCCGGTTGGACGCGAACACGAAATACGAGCCGTCCGGTGCCCACGTCGGCTGAGACTCGTTCTTGTCGTCGGTGAAGGTCAGTTGGCGGCTAGACGCAACGCCTTCCGAGAGCGAGACCACATGAATATCGCTCTGCGACTGGTCCTCCTGCCAATCGGGGGTCGAGATCGTATACAGCATCAACGCGCCGTCCGGGCTCGGCGCCCACGACCCGCCTCTGTTGATGCGCTGCACGTCCATGAACGTGAGCGCACCCTGTTGCGCGGACATCGGGGCAGCCAAGACGGCGGCGAGAATCAGGGAGGAGAGGGCCGAGGACTTGGAGCGGAGCATATGACCTCCAGCTGCCGGGGTTGTCAGGAATGACCGAAGGAAGTAATGCCGGGCCAGAACCGACGAGATAATGGGGCCTGCAGCGCGATTTGGCACGCCGAAAGTGCAGACCGATCTGCTCGCGCTCTGCCGACCTCCACCGCATCTTGAGCGCATGAACGAAGCCGTCACCCGCCTGAACGCTGCCCTAGAGGGGCGCTACGACATCCAACACGGGCCAGCGCAGGTGACCCGAGCGAGGTCGCTCGATCCGGCACAACTGCCCGACCGTCGCCTCCCGGAACCACGGAAAGTCGTCAAACGGCAGTAGTGCTGCACCCCATCAATGAGCACCCAGAGCCCGTGCTCCGACCCGTTCGACAGTTCAACGCCCGAAGTGCTCGTGCCGGGCTCTCTTGATTTCATCTTCCGGTTCCTCGACGAAGGCCAACGCCGTTCCAAGGGTTCGCTCGCTGAGCCCGTGGTTGCGCGCGAGGGATCGCCTCCTCAGTTGCCGGTCCCGAGAATCGCATCAGCCTGGCGAGTGACTTCATCCAGCTCACTACGAAGCACCTCGTGCCGAGCGATCGCGTCACGGCCTATCTTCATGTCGACTCGGGCGGTCATCCCGCGGAGGTAGGTAATGTGATCGCGCAGCCCCGGACTGCTGTAGCGGATCGGCGCGGTGATGAGCTTCTCCGCAATCGGTGCGATGCGACGCTGCAAACCGGCGTCGTCGCTCTCCTGCGCCGCTTGGACCCGCTCGATCAGCGCGTCCACCTCGGCCACCATCGCGTTCATCTTCGTGTTGTGCTCGTACTGCTCACGGAGGTCGGCGACCGTCACACCGCCCGCTTCGACGCGCGGATCGATGAGGACGTTGAACCGCTGGGTCTGAGACTCACCGCCCACATCAAGTCGAGCCTGATACTGTCCCGGTGGTACTGGCAGCCCTTCCGCGTCCCTCACGTTCCACACGACGCGGTTGAATCCGGCGTTGGTCGTAACGGACGGTGGCGGCGCGTCTCCACCTCGTCGGCCGAAGCCGCCACCACCACGGCCATCGCTCCCTCCACCCCTCGCGGGCCGCGCACTGCTGTACGAGTTCACTACGCTCCCGGCCTCGTTGAGGATGTCGAGCGTCACCGTGCCCGAATTCGGTGTGGGCAGATAGTAGTCGATGTTGGGGCCGAGCAGCTGAGCCGCCGTCGTAGTACGATATCCGTCCCTCGGCGCGAACAGATGCACTTCGGCGAGCCTCGTCTCCGGCGTGATCTGATGCAGTGCCGAGACATTGTCGAGAATCCATATCGCACGGCCCTGAGTCGCGATCAACAGATCCTTGTTCTTCACCTGGATGTCGTTGATCGGCACGTTGGCCATGTTCAGTTGGAACGACTGCCAGTTGCCTCCGTTGTCGAACGAGATGAAGAGGCCGAACTCCGTGCCCGCGTAGAGCAGCCCCTCGCGGTCCGGATCTTCACGCACGACTCTCGTCGGCCAGTCCGCAGGTATGCCGTTGTCACCGGTCGTTAGGAGCGTCCAACTCTGACCGTAGTCGTCGGTCCGGTAGATGTAGGGTGCGTAGTCGCCGAGCAGGTACCGATAGACCGCATAGTACGCTGAGCCCGGCCGGTGCGGCGAAGCGTCGATCCATGCCACGCGGCCACCCTCGGGAAGGTCGGGCGGCGTGATGTCCGTCCACGTCTCCCCGTCGTCCCGGGTGATGTGGAACGGACCATCGTTGGCGCCGGTCCAGATGACGCCCGCCTGATGGGGCGACTCTTCGATGGCGTAGAGCGTGCTGTAGAACTCCTCACCCGTGACGTCCCGCGTGATCGGCTCGCCACTGGCACCCTGACCATGCGGGGGGAAGGCGGTCAGATCCGGGGACATCGTCTCCCATGTGACGCCCATGTCGCGCGAGCGATGGAGGTGCTGCGAGCCGTAGTAGATGACGCTGGGATCGTGCGGAGAAAGCTCCATCGGAGACACGCGCTGGAAGCGCAGGATCAGGTCACGGCCCGCGTTGCCGTAGAGCGACTGTGCGCCCACCCAATACGGCTTAGTCTGGCCCGTTTCCCGGTCCTGGACGAAGAACTGGCCCTTGCAGGATCCATAGACGACGTTGGGGTACGTCGGATGCGGCACGACCGGCCCGGTCTCACATCCGGGGCCGGACCACCAATCGACGTTCCGCTCTCCCCCGCCCGCGACGCTCGAGATGATGTGCGTGCCGTCGTCCTGCTGCGCCGCATAGAGCCGATACGGAAACCGGTCGTCGGTGTGGATTCCGTAGATCTCCGAGGTCGGCTGGTTGTCCTGCGTGGACCAGGTCTGGCCGCCGTCGTACGAAACGTTGGCGCCGCCATCGTTCGCCTGGATCATCGTGTTCCCGTCGTTCGGGCTGACCCAGATGTCATGGTTGTCGCCGTGCGGCGTCGACATCCTGGTCATCGACCGGCCGCCGTCCGTCGACTTCCAAAAACGCTCCGCGCCGGTATAGACGACGTCGGCGTCCGTGGGGTCGGTGCCGAGCGTCGTGTAGTAGAAGGGCCGCTGGATCATGGCGCCGTCGTCATTCACCATCATCCAACTCTGACCGGCGTCGTCGGAGCGATACAACCCTCCCCCGGGCTTGGCCTCGACGAGCGCATAGATGCGATCGGGATTCGCCGCGGTCACGCCCATGTTCGCCTTGCCGATCAACTCGCTGGGCAGGCCGTTCATGATGTGCTCGAAGCTCTCGCCGCCATCGGTGCTCTTGTAAAAGCCACCTTCACGTGAGCCGCTGATGATCGTCCACGGCTTACGCTCGATGCGGTTCATCCAGGCGTAGACCACGTCCGGATTGCCGGGCTGGATCTCCACGTCCATCGCACCCGTGCTGTCCGACACGAAGAGCGTGTTGCGCCATGTCTGGCCTCCGTCGGTCGTCTTGTAGATCCCGCGTTCGGGAGTGGGCTTGAAGATGTCACCGTTCGCGGCGACCCAGACCGTGTTGGGATCGGTGGGGTGGATCCTCACGGCGCCGATCTGCCCCACTCCGTAGAGACCGGCGAACGACCACGTTTCGCCGCCGTCCGTCGACTTGTACACGCCACGTCCCGTGGAGACGTTGCTGCGCACGCCATCCGAGCCCGTGCCGTAGTAGATGACGTCGGGGTCGGAGTCGGCGACAGCGATCGAGCCGCTCGATCCCACCGGCACCTGCCCGTCGGTGATCGGCTCCCAGCTCTCACCCCCGTCGGTGGTCCGCCACAGACCACCCGAAGCGACGCCCATATAGAAGGTCCGAGGCTGGGAGGGTACGCCCGTTACCGTGGTCACACGTCCACCCTGGAGCGGACCCACCTGACGATATTGCATCCCCTCGAAGAAGGAGGGACTGACCTGGCTCATCATCGGCGCGCGTTGCGCGAACGCGGATGCTGGCGCGCACAGAAGCATCAGTGCCGCGAAGGTCGCAGAAACTCTCTTGTACATATGCCCACTCCAAAAGGATGGTCGGTTGCCGTGGCCGGTGGCGACGGGGATCAGAGCGCGTCGCAGCAGAGCATTGTGAGGGTGGCTCGTGATCCCGGCAAGCGGGACTCGGGTACGCCTCTACCTTCGGATCTCCTCCCCACGCAGTGGCGGAGTGGCCACCGGGTCCCGGCGGACTTTGGTGGCCACCTCGAAGGCGTAGCCGAGCCCGAACAGGCGGGGCTCGCTAAAGGGACGCCCCAGGAACGAGATCCCCACCGGAAGTCGGTTGCTCGTGAAGCCAGCCGGGACGATCAGGTCAGGGAAGCCCGTGAGGTTGGCGATGTTGGTCGCCGATGAGCCCCCACCCCTGCCACCACCATCCACCAGTGACGGCCGGGTGGGTGACGTCGGATAGACGATCGCGTCGAGGTCGTGGGCATCCATGAGACCTTCGACGATGCTCCGCACCATCGGCATGCCGTGGTCCCGCATCGCGACATACTCGTGGTCGTCGAGGGTTCCGCTTCGCTCCTCCTGCATGAGGAGCGACCACCGCGTCGGGTTGGGGGTTCCGCCGTCTGGGGTGGTCGATGTGATCTCGAGCGAGCGTTCGACCATCTCGGCGAGCGTCTTGGGGTACTCCGGGCCTATGGTAGCGAGGTACTCGGGAATCTGTGCGCGGAACTCGCGCCAGCGGATCGTCGTGTACCAGTCGCCCTTCACGTCGAGTAGCCACTGCGGGAAGCGAACATCGACGACAGTGGCCCCGGCGTCCCGCATGGTCTGCAAGGATGCTTCGATGATCCAGTCGACCTCGGCGTCCGAGCCGAGGAAGTCGCGGCCGATCCCGATCCGTGCGCCGCGCAGCGCGCCCTCATCCAGGAACTGCGTGTAGTCGGTCTCGAAACGTCCCTCGCTCTTGAGCGTCGCGGCGTCGGCCGGATCGACGCCGGTCATCGCGCCGAGCATCACGGCGACGTCGTAGACGTGACGCGCCATCGGGCCGGCCATGTCGAAGGACAGCGCCAAGGGGACGATGCCGTCACGGCTTAACAAGCCGTGTGTGGGCTTGAGCCCCGCGATCCCGTTGGCGGTGGTCGGCCCACGCACGGAGCCGCCCGTGTCGGTGCCGACGCCGAGCTGCGCGAACGCCGCGGCGATACCCGCGCCGGTCCCGCCGGACGAGCCGGCTGGCGAGCGTGCGGGATCGTGGGGGTTGCGGATGAAGCCGCCCACCGAGCTCATCGTCACACCCGAAGCAAACTCGCTCATGTTGACCTTGGCCAAGATGATCGCTCCTGCGTCGCGCAGCTTCTTCACGATGAACGCGTCGTCCGGAGGGATGGAGCCCACCAGGAGCAATGAGCCCGCCGTCGTCGGCATGTCGAACGTGTCGATGTTGTCCTTGAGCACGACGGGAATGCCGTGCAGCGGCGAGCGCGGACCACTCGCCGTGCGCTCAGCATCGAGCGCCCGAGCCGTTGCGAGCGCCGCGTCGTTCAGCCAGAGGATCGCGTTGAGCGCAGGCCCTTGTTGGTTGTACGCCTCGATGCGGGCGAGGTAGAGCTCGACGAGCCGCTCGGACGTGAGTGTTCCGGCATCGAACGCAGCGTTGAGATCCTCGATCGTGGCTGACGAGAGCGTGAGCGTCTGTGCGGACGCCGCGGCGGAAAGGCTCCCAATGGTCAGAAGTGCCAGGACGCCGACCGCATTGCGGCACATCTTGCCACCGATCTGAGACACACTGAATACCATCTTCATCGAGACCTCCGACTGAAACGGGCCGAGTCGACTGACGCGGGCCAAAGATGGCAGGCTGGGCCCCGAGCCGACACCAAAAAGCGGGACCCCGAGGGCTGGATCGAGCTGGAAAGCTATGACGAACGGCCTGAAGAAGTGCTCATCGCCGGCCGGCGGCTTCCGGTGAGAATCGAGGGGTCGGGACAGTAGAGCACCCATTTCCTCACAGTCGGGACGGCCGGATTCGAACGGCGACCCCCTGAACCCCATTCGATGAACGAACGGGCCGAATCACGGCGTTGAACCGTCTAAACCCTTACTGGGCTACACGATCCGCCGCACTTGCCGTGACGCGATGCCGGACTCTGCCGTACCTGAACAGCGGGAAGAAAAGCGGGACTGCGAAGTCGTCCCCCGCGCCCTCCGATCAGGCGTAGTCCCCAGAGTCACGCTTCAGCACCTTCAGCGCGACCTTCCCCTCGTGCTTCAGGTCGGCGGCGAGGTAGACCGTCGCCATGCCGCCCTCGCCGAACTCGCGCTCGACACGGTAGCGGCCCTCGAGCGCCGCGTTCCGGCGGGGGACGGCGTCAGCGTGCGGCATGCGCCGAAGATGCGTCCACCGGTTGCTCAGGCAAGCCGGACGTGAGGTCGCACCGGTCGCCGATCGCCGCCACCCCCTCTGGCGGCAACCGGAGGCGTCGGCACACTATTGGCTTCCCTTCGCCTAACCGCTCGGAGGTTGAGCATGAAAGCGATGGCCCCGCTCCTCGTGAGCTTCGTCCTCGTCGCGGCGCCCGCGTCGGCGCAGCAGCGCGAGTATCCGAGCTCGTTTCCCGGAGGATATCCCTCGATGAGCAGCGGGGGCGGGGCGGGGAAAATGTACATGGAGGCCTACTTTCCCCCGCCCGTGACGGCCTCGCCCACGTATCCGGCCTGGTCGCCCGACGGCGCGTCGATCGCGTTCGCCTACCAGGGCCGCATCTGGCTGGTGCCCGTCGAAGGGGGCGTGGCGCGCCAGCTGACCTCCGGGCCGGGGTACCACTCGCAGCCGAGCTGGTCGCCCGACGGTCGATCGATCGCATTCGCCGCCGACGTGGACCTGAACTTCGACATCTACCTCCTCGATCTAGAGAGCGGTGTCGAGCGCCGTCTGACGGAGAATCCGCACCTCGACCTCAGGCCGCGGTTCTCGCCGGATGGGGCGCGTATCCTGTTCACGACCGGTCGCGACGGCACCTTCGACCTGTGGGCGTACGACCTCGGGCGCGGATCCACGGAGGCGGTGATCGCCGACCCCCGCGCACAGGACATGGTGGGCGACTGGATTGGCGACACGGGCGACATCGTCTTCGTCTCCAAGCGCGGCGAGGCGGCCCTGGGATCCGGGTCCCTGTGGCGCTGGAGCGCGGCCACGGGAGAGGTGAGCCTTCTGATCCGGATCGAGACCAACTATCAGGCCTCGCCGGTCGTCGCTCCCCACGGAGGATCGGTCGCCTACATCACCGACGCTTCGGGCAGCAACGATATCTATCAGGTCCCGACCGCTCGGGCGCGGGCGGCGCAGGACCGCTCCAGCCCCGGCATCCAGCAGGTCCGGCTCACGCATACGCCGACCGACGAGTACTTCCCCGCCTGGTCCCCGGACGGCGAGCGGCTCGTGTACTCCCGAAACGGTGGACGACCCGAAGAGGAGCGAACCACCGACCAGGGGATGGGCTTCGAGCTGTACACCGTGGGGCGCGGCGGCGGCGTGCCCCGCCGCATTCGGATCGAGGAGTACGCATGGTCCGAGCCGGTGGGGCAGGTGCGGGTTCGGGTCAGCGCCGCGGACGGGCGTCTGCTTCCGTCGCGCATCTACCTCAGCGCCGCCGACGGGCGCAGCTACTTCCCGCGCGGGAGCTTCCCGCGCGTCCTGAGCTCGGCCGGTGACGACTACTACTTCCACACCGACGGCAGCTTCGCGGTCACGCTCCCCGTGGGCGACGCCGAGCTCGAAGTGTGGCGCGGATTCGAGTACGAGCCCGAGACGCGGACGGTCGACGTGCGGGCCGGCGAGTGGACGACGGTCGAGGTCCAGCTCGATCGCTGGATCGACATGGCCGCGAACGGCTGGTACTCCGGCGACAACCACATCCACCCCAACTACGGGGGTCACGAGCGCATCACGCCGCTCGATCTCCGGAACAAGGCCCTGGCCGAAGACCTCAACGTCGCCAACGGGATGATCGCGAACTACTGGGCCAACAGCCGGGTCGAGGATCTCGAGCACTTCCTCGGCCACCCGCACCCCTACGGAGACGAGCGGACGATCGTCTACTACAACGAGGAGTACCGGCCAAACTTCTTCGCGCACATGGCGCTGCTGAACCTCGTCTCGCTGGTGACGCCATTCTACATCGGCTACGAAGGGACGGCGTACCGCGAGCTGTACCCGACGAACGCGGCGGTGCTCGAGCACGTGCACGAGCAGGGCGGGATCGGTGGCTACGTCCACCCGTTCGGGCTGAGCCACCGCGCGCCCGACCCCGCACGACCGAGCGGAGCACGCGAGCTGCCCGTCGACGCTGTCCTCGGTCTGGCGGACTTCATCGACGTCGCGTGCATCTGGAGCGACGAGCTCGGGACCGCCGAGATCTGGTACCGGCTCCTCAACACCGGCTCGAGGATCCCGGCTACGGCAGGCACCGATGCCATGACCGACATCTGGAGGCACCCGGCGGTCGGGACGACGCGCTCGTACGTCTACACCGGCAGCGAGACGCTCGACTACGACGAGTGGGCCGACGCGATGGCGGCCGGGCGGGCGTTCGTGACCAGCGGACCGATTCTCACCCTCGACGTCGAGGGGCGGGGGATGGGCGAAGAGCTGACGGTCTCGGGAGGCGAGACGGTCTCCGTCGCCGTCACGGCCCGGTCACTGTTCGAGATGCACACGCTCGAGATCGTCCAGAACGGGGAGATCACGCACACGTTCGAAGCCACCGGAGACGGCAAGTCGTTCGACGTGGACGTCGAGGTCCCGATCGACGGCAGCGTGTGGATCGCAGCGCGCACGCTCGGCCCGCCGCAGCACGGCGCCATGGACAGCTACCTGTTCGCGCACACGAACCCGGTGTTCGTGATCGCCGACGGCGAGCCGATCCGCTCGAGCGAGGACGCGGCGTTCTTCGTGGTCTGGATCGAGGAGACGCTGAGCGATCTCCGGAGGATGGATCGCTGGGACGACCCGGCCCACAGGGACGAAGTCCTCGCCACGTTCGAGGAAGCGCTCCGGCTCTACCAGGATCAGGCCGGGGGAGGTCGATAGGCGGGAGTAACGTGAAGCCCCGCCCCTGTAGACCGTCGCCGTGCCACGTTTCGCTACCGCCCCGGAGGAGGCCCGAAGTCGGATGGGGGGATGCGGTGATTCGTCCCCGCCTCGTAGGCCGAAGCGATCCGGAAGAGCGTCGGCTCGCCGAAGGGTCGCGCGAGGAAGTCGATCCCGACGGGAAGCCGTGCCCGCACCGGCCCCACCAGGCGAGTGCTGTCAGTAGCGGTGGAGTCACGCACCCGGTCGTAGATTTGGGTGGTGAACCCGGCCGGGACCGTGATCGCGGGGAAGCCGCGGCTGTTGATGTAGGTCCAGACCCCCGACGGCCGGTTGTTCTTGTTCGGCTCCTGGGGATTGGTAAGGATTGCGGGGGGAACGTTGCCAGTCGGATAGATCACAGCGTCGAGATCCAGCTCCGCGAACACCTGCAGGACGACGGTCTGCACCGTGAACCGATCCTGTAGAGCGCGGGCAGTAGCCAACGTCTTGGCCGTGTCAGCGTTCTGAAGGCCCTCCTTCCGATTCCGGATTATGGGATCGTCCCAGAAGTTCGCCTTTTCGATCAGGTCCGTGAGACTCCGGATGTTCGCGTCGCCCCGTTCCCTAAGATAGACGTTCATGTTGTACCGGGTCCCTCCGGCACCGCCACGGCCCCGGCCCAGATTTCGTATGCTCGGCCGCCCTACCGAATCGTGCGGTACGAGCGACGGATCGAAGAACATGTCCACCAGGAGAGGCAGGTGATCTGACCCTTCGGCAAACTGCTCTGAGAACTGGCGGATGAAGAGCTCGTTCCGCCACACCGGGCTGTACTTGTCGACGGCGTCCTGAAACAGGGCACCCTGCGGGCCCGGGTCGATCACCGTCGCTCCCAGGGCGCGCAGATCTTCGATGGCGCGCTCGACAATGTCGATCGTCTCCGCGTCGGCGATCGTGAAGAGGTCCCGGTCCATATACTCTCGTACCACCCCGATCCGCACGCCGTCGAGTCGCTCCTCGTGCGCGAAGCTCTGGTAAGGCTGTGAAGGCCGCCGGCCCACGCTGAAGGCAGTCAGCTCGTCCCTGGGGTCGAAGCCGGCGTATGCGTCCAGCACTCGCGCCACGTCCTCCACGGTGCGGCAAATGGGTCCGACCCTGGTCGTGATGCCCCTCTGCATCATCCCGTCGGCGCTGACCAGCTCCCGCGTCGGCGCGAGCCCGACCACACCATTGTTCTTGGCCGGCTCGCGCACCGAGGTGCCCGTCTCCTCACCTATGGCGCACGTGACCAGGTTGGCGGAAACTGAGTTGCCGGAGCCTCCACTCGATGCTCCAGGATCGCGCTCGGTGTCATAGGCGTTGCAGTTCGTCCCACCGAACGAGCTCCTGACTCCCGTGACGCCTCCCGCGGCGTATTCTCCCATGTTCGCCTTCGCGAGGATGATCGCACCGGCGTCCCGGAGCCGTTGCACGAACACGGCATCCCGAGGAGGTCGATCGTTCGCATAGAAGGCATCGGCCCCGGAAGTGGTGCGCATGTCGAACGTGTCGAACTGGTCCTTGATCGCCATCACCACGCCGTGCAGGGGTCCGATGAGACTGCCGGTCGAGGCGAGGTAGGCGTCCTGCTGAGCCGCCACCTCCAACGCGTCGGGCATCGCAACATCGTCATCCGCGGCATCCGTCATGCTGCGCGCCTTGCGCTCGTCGAACCCTCGGGAGAGGCGCTCGGCTGGTCGCAGATTCAAGGTGATCAGCGCGTTGACCTTGCCCGCACGCGGGATGGTGGTGATCGCCCCGAGAATCCCCTCGGGCTGGTCGACGCACGTTCCGTTGTAGGCCTTGATGCGAGCCAGGTAGAGCTCGACGACCTGCGTCGAGGTGAGCTCACCCCTCAGGATGGCTGCCTGGATCTCGGCGATCGTGGTTTCCTCGATCTGGAATTGAGCGGTCTGCTCCTGTGCCGGACCGCAGGCGATCAGCAGGAGGCTCACAGCAAACGCGAGGGTGACCGAATGGAGTCTCATGGGACGACAAGCTCCTTGGGGATGTGGCGGGAAACGAGCTGGGTCAGATTCACTAGACCGTCGCCATCCCGCCCTCAACGAGTTCTCGCTCGATGCGGGAGCGGCTTTGGAGGGCTGCATTTAGGCGGATAATGGGGTTGGCAGACATGCGCGCAACATGCGGTTCAAGTCACGAAACGGCGAGCAATCTCAAACTGTGCCAAAAACTGCGTCGACGCCCACCGACGCTGGCCGACGCAACTGACGTAAGAACCCAGCGTTTCCGACGCTCACCGACGCCCACCGACGCCCACCGACGCCCACCGACGCCAGAAAGTCGCTCCCAAAGCAGGTGCGGGACCGGACTGCGCCACGCCACGTAAGTCGATGTACTACAACAGCTTACATAAACACTCCGTAGTCTCAGACTTTCAAGACTGTGCGAAAAACTGCTTCACCGCTAGGCCCTGCGAGAGCGCTCTCCATTCGACCACCACCGCTTGTGCTACACCACGGCTTCCACGAAGAGGCGAAGCCAGGGGATCCCGCGAGCCAATTGCCCACCCGTGTACCTTAAAGTTGCTGGAACCAGGCTTTCCGGCAGGCACTGCCGGGAACGGAATACTCCGGTAGAGAGCCTCTCGACTTCTGACGAGGTCGCCACCTACTGCATCCTAACGGCCTCGACCCGGACCTGACCGACTCGCCCTACACGCCTGCGGCCTGGAGAGCCGCGAGCACACGCTCGTCTCGGAAGGGCACTCGGCGAAGACGAACGCCGGTCGCGTCAAAGATGGCGTTGGCGACCGCCGCGACCAGCGGTTTGCAGACCGCTTCGCCGGCTCCGTAGTGAGGCAGATCGGGCCGGTCCGGATCGGGGTCGCCGTTGACCATCACCACATCGATCTTTTCCGGCGTGTCGGTGTGCTTGAGGCTGGGATGAGACACCCAGTCGACACTGGTGACTTTTTCCGTGTCGAACTGCACCTCCTCGTGGAGCGCACGGCTCAGCGAGTGCAACATTCCACACTCGATCGTGCGGCGCAGCCCCTCGGGGTTGATGACCAACCCACAGTCGTGCGCGCAGACGAGTCGCTTCACCCAGACGTGACCCGTCTCACGATTGACCTCGACCTCGGCGATCTCCGCGACGACCGTCTCGCTGCGGAAGGAGTACGCGATCCCGCGCCCCGTCAGAATTCTTCCAGCGCCCCGCGGTTTCGGCGACGGCCGCGTATCCCAGCCATAAGTATCCGCAGCCGCGCGGATGACGGCGATGGAGCGGGCTCGTTTGAACCCGCTGTCATCGTTGGTTCTGCCGTTGAGCAGATTCAGCCGGAACTCCACCGGGTCGGCGTTGGCTGCTGCCGCCAGCTCGTCGATGAACGATTCGGAGGCGAACGTCACTTGCGGTCCGTTGGGATCCCGGAGGTTGCCGGTCCGAAGCGGCGTTTCCCAAATCGAGGGAAGCCGGACAACCTGGGTCGTCGTGCGCCGGTTGGGAACGGCATACATCTCAGACGGCGTCGAGGCGCGGCCCCTGTTCGGCGTAGCGAGCCGCGTGCCCATGAGCTGTGAAATCAGGACCGTCTCGACCTCGTTGTACCCGACATGGTTGTAGTCGGCACTCTGCGCGTCGTACTCGAGCACTACCAGCTCGCCCTGGGCGTTCAGTCCTCCACGCAACCTGAACGTGAACGCCGGCCCCTTCGTGTCCCAGGCCGTTTCTTCGTCCCTCATCCACTGCATGCGAACAGGCAGCCCGATCTCTTTCGCCAGGAATGCGGCCTCGAATCCCGCATCGTCCGCGGCCGTGCGGCCGAACGCCTGGGGGCCTTCCATCCAGACGACGCGCACCTGGTCCCTGGGCATCCCGAGGAACTCGGCGATCCCGTTCCGCATGCCGTAGGACTTCATGTCGTTGGAGTAGATCGTCATCTGACCGTCGGAGGGGTCGGCCAAGGCATGCGCCGGTCCGAAGGCCGTGTGTCCCTGGAAGGGGAAGTCGTATTCGGCCTCGATCACCTGGGCCGCGCTCGCCAGCGCCGCCTCGGGACTTCCCACCACGCGCGGATCGGCACTCGAGGTGGGCGTCGCGCTGCGCATGTAGGTGTACAACTCATCGGACGCCGGAAACGGTGCGGCCGCCGGTGCGGCCCAATCCACCTGGAGTCGCCTGGCGGCGTCGATCGCCTGCTCTTCCCGCTCGCAAATCACTGCCAAATAGTTGCCCTTGCTGACCACTCGGATGAATCCCGGCAGGTCCCGGACGGACGACTCGTCGAAGCCGCGGAGTGTGGCGCCCGCAACCGGCGGCTTGACGTTGCGTGCATGGACCATCCCGGGAAGCCTGACATCCACCGCCCATGTCAACGACCCGTCCACCTTCGGGGGAATGTCGTAGCGCTGTGGCGACTGGCCGACGATGCGGAGATCCTGAACCGGCTTGACGTCAGCCACCCCTGAGACCGCGTTGACGTTGCCTCCAGTCAGCGTGACGTTGAACCGCCGGTCGCCGATCAACTCCGCGTAGGTGACCGTCCTGGAGGGGTCTGATTTCAGGGCGATCACCGCGTCGCTGACGTCGAGCTGCTCGATCGGCACGGCGAACCGCTCGGAGGCCATTTCCAGTAGGATCCGCCGGGCCTCGGCGGCCACGCGCCGCATCGGCCAGCCATCTCTCTGTATCGCATCCGATCCGCCCGACCCGCCCTGGTCGGGGGTGATGTCGGTGCTGCCCATGACGAGGCTGGTGCTGTCGTATGCTATATCCAACTCGTCACACATCATCTGCCGAAATGCCGTTCCCGTGCCTTGACCGCAGTCCGTTTTACCGACGTAGAAGGTGGCCGTGTTGTCGCCATGAATCACGACCCAGGAATCGAGCTGTCTGAAGTCGGGGTCGGGATACGGGCCTGCCGCCCGAGCCGCGGCTACTTCGTCGCCGCCGGCGGCTGCCGCAAGTGAGTCTGCGCCCGGGACAGCTGCCGCGCTGAAGCTCACGACGAGAGCGCCCGAGGTCTTGAGGAAGGCCCTTCGGGAGGTCGTAGGGTTCCGGTTCGCCAATATGTCTTCGATCGCTTTGGGAACCTTCGTGAACGTTGTCATCCGACCACCTCCTCGGCGGCGGCGCCTCCGCCATCCCTCGCCCCCTGCACGACACGCTTGATCGCTGCCTGGACCCGGTAGTACGTCATGCACCGGCACAGGGCTCGGGCCATCCCCTCGCGAATCTCGGCATCCGTCGGATTCGGATTCCGGTCCAGCAGGGCCTTGGCGGTCATGATCTGCCCGTTCTGGCAGAAACCGCACTGCGGAACCTGCTCGTCGATCCAGGCCTGTTGCACCGGATCTAGCGTCCCGTCCCTGGCGAGTCCCTCGAGCGTCGTTATCTCGCCCCTGACCCGGGACGTCACCGTGACGCACGACCGGGTCGCCACCCCGTCGATGATCACCGTGCAAGCTCCGCACTGGCCCAGCCCGCACCCGAACCGCGGGCCTCGCAAGCCGAGATCATTTCGCAGGACATAGAGCAGCCGAGTCGACGGGTCGACGTCCACAGTGTGTGCCTCGCCGTTCACGTGCAGTGTGACAGTGCTCATCGTCCATGCTCCTCAGCCGAGATTTCGATGCGCTCAAGATGCGGCGCAGATGAGCAAACCGCGAGCGCCCCCCCTTGCAGTCTCTCCCGGTACCGTATGCTGCGGCAGCCCCCAGTAGGGACCAACCTCCGCGCCACTCGGATCTAAAGCGCGAGCTTACGCTCGTGCTCGATCGCGTAGCGGCCCTCTATCACGGCAGCGGCAGCGCGAACGCCACCAGCGAGCCCGGAAAGCCCGTTCGGATACTACCGATCTGCACCACGATGTACTGCTTGCCTTGGTGCATGTAGGTCATCATCCCGTACTGGCCGGGGGCCGGAAGCTCGACGCTCGCGAGGATCTCGCCCGTCATCTTGTCACGCGCGTGGAGCTGCAAGGGGGCGTCAGGGCGAACCTGTACCATGCCCTCACTGAGCGACCGGGTCTGAACCAGCAGGCTGCCCGTGACCATCTGGACCGACCCAAAGCCGGCGCCGCCCGCATTGGGAACGTCCACTCCCGCCAGGAGCGGGTGGTTCCTGATCCGCTCGGGAGTCTCGCCGACCGGCGTCGACCAGATCCGCTCGCCGGTGTTCATCTGGAAGGCGGAGAGCTGGTTGTTCATGGGCTTCCAAAGTCGCAAGCCATCGATCGTCGGCAGGCCCGGGGCACCGCCGCCGGGCAGCCACTCTGACACAGTGGTGCCCGTGGTAGGCGTGCTGTTGGGCGTAGCACCGTCAGCGCCTGGCACGGCATACTCCGGCTCATCCACGTCCACGCCGTCCGTGGGCCGCATGAACCCGGGAGCGCTGCACGTCCGTCTGTGCGACGCATACATCATCCCCGTGCTGGGATCAGCGACCGGCGGATGCGGGATGACGTTCCCCCCTCCTTGGCAGCCGACATTGTTGAAGACGTCGTTCATGTGGTCGAAGGGAAGCGGCGGCACGTAGAGGCCCCCGATCCGGAAGCGGCTGAGGATGTCGAGGGCCTGCCGCTTCAGTTCCGGCGTGTAATCGATGACGAACTCCTCCGTCAGCCCGTTCAACACGATGGGGTCCACAGGCTCCGGCCAGGTCGGGTAGGGCTGCGTGGGCGACGTGTAGTTGCCGGGGACCTCCGTCTGGATGACAGGCCGATCCTCGATGGGCCAGATCGGCTCGCCGGTCTCTCGGTTGAACGCGAAAATGAGGCCTTGCTTCGTGTTCTGGATCAGCGCGGGGATTCGCTCCCCATCCACCGTCAGATCCATCAGCATCGGCGGGGTCGGAAGGTCGTAGTTCCACTGGTCGCTCCGGTGGATCTGGAAGTGCCACCTCCGCTCGCCCGTCCGGACGTCCAGCGCGAGAACGCTGCCGCCGAAGAGGTTGTCGCCCGGCCGATGGCCCGTGTACGACTGGACCGTCGAGGCGTTCGTCACGATGTACACGAGCCCCAGCGCCGGGTCGGCGGACGCGGGGGCCCACGACGACATGTCCCCCGACCACTGCCAGGCGTCGTTCTGCCACGTCTCGTGGCCGAACTCTCCAGGTCGGGGGATCACGTGGAACTTCCAGAGGAACTCTCCGGTTTCCGCGTCGAACCCCATGATGTCGCCCGGAACGTTCTCGATCCGGGTCTGGCCGTAGCTGGGCTGGTGGCCCACGAGCACCACGACCACCCCGTTCACCACGATCGGCGGTGCCGAGCTGGTGACCATACCGAGCTCCCTCGGGATCCCGAAGTCGGGATCGTAGGTCCCGCCCTCGGTCAGGTGGTCCTGCCACCGCCCCCAGTCCCCCACGAGGTCCGGAATCAGATCGACGACGCCCGTTCGGGAGAAGCCTTCCAGCGGCACCGGCGCGCCCCAGCTCTCCAGAGGCCGGCCAGTCTTGGCGTCGAGCGCCCAGAGGAAGAACGCAGGGGTTGTGACGTAGATCACTCCGCGACCGTTCACCTCGCCGTAAGCGACGCCTTTCCCGTACGCTTGTCTAGGCGAGCGCAAATGCCTGACGGTCTCGGGCTCGCGGAAGGTCCAAAGCGTCTCGCCCGTGGCCGGGTCGATCGCCACCACCTGCCGGCGCGGAGTGGCCACCGTGTAGAGCATTCCGTCGACGTAGATCGGCGTGGACCGGGAGAAGTAGTCGACGTTCGGACCGAAGTTGTCGCCCCTCCATATCCACGCCTGCTGGAGGTCCGCGAAGTTGCCGGCGTTGATTTGGTCCAGCGGCGAGGAGCGCGTGTGCCCTGCGTCGCCGCCCAGATAGCGCCACTCGCCGTTCTCGGTCCCTGGCAGGCCCTGAGCGAAAGTGGACGCTGCCGTCGCCATCAGGACTGCGAAGGCGACGCCGAAACAGTGCGCGAGAGTCAGCGTTGGGAGGGATCGAGGCTCAGCTATCATGGTCTTCATTATTCCTCATTCCCCCCTCTAGGGTTGCGTTCAGGCGGGTGATGGCTTCGGGTACTCATGCGCCCAAGATGCAGCGCGGATCACCGAACCGCGAGCAGGCCAGCCACCCCCGCCGTCGACCAGCCAATACACATCCCCAGCAGCCTTCGCGGCGAGCCCAATCGCGGCCCGATCCTTCCTGGAGATCGACACCACCCTCGAATCCGGATCAGCGTCCATGATCCAATCTGGAAGACCTCGACGGTCCAGGTTCGATCGATTCAGGTCCTCCATCGAGTAGACCGATCGCCACTCACCTTCCTCGAACTCCGACCACGTGTTCGCTACGATCCCGTGGCGGGTCGGTTTAGACCCCCATGGCCAGCGTCGTGTGTTCGTTGCGTCGAGTAGCATATTGATAGGAGGTGCCGCTGTGAGCGGCATGACACGCGGGCGCGCAAGAATCGGATCGTTGCATTGACAAATGCGTGTCACCTATTGCATTTATAGGGGCCTAGATGAAGCCGGTCTCACCCTCCCACTCTGGCACTATGCGGCAAAACAACGGCTTTACCCTCATTGAGCTCCTGATCGTGGTCGTGATCATCGGAATCCTGGCGTCCATCGCCATTCCGAAGTTCTCCTCCGTTCGGGAGAAGGCATACTACGCCACGATGAAGGCCGATCTCAAGAATCTGGCTGGCCAGCAGGAGCTCTACTGGCAGGATACGTACTCGTACACAACCGTCACTGCGGACCTCGGCTACAGCCTTTCCGTTGGCATCACCATGGGCTCGGCCGCCACGAGTTCCGGCTGGTCGGCGAGCGTCAGCCATGCCGGGATGGGTACCGGCGAAGGTTGCGTCGTCTTCTACGGTAATGCGAGCACCCCGACCGTTGGCTCGACCACCTCGACCAGTGCGGGTGCGGTAGCCTGCACGCGGTAATTCGCGTACGCAGGCCAGGTAGCTCGTCACACAAGGCCTGCTCTCAACCCTCTCCCTCTTCCTCTCCCTCTCCCTCTCCCGCTCCCTCCCCTTCCCCTTCCGACATCTCGCGCAGGTACTCGAACGTATAGATCCCGGCCGAGTGCCCATCGCTCCACATGAACTGCAACGCGTACTGTCCTACGTAGTGGATCGCCGTCGGGTACACGGAGTCGTCCACCTGCTCGGCCGACAGCGTCCGCAGCCCGGTCATCTCGTCGACGCAGCCGGCGCACGGGCAGAGCAACCGTAGCTGCCGAGGCACGTACTCCGAGGCCACTCCGTCCTTCCAGACGATACGCAGTCGAGCTTCGTCTTCGGTCGGGCCGATCTCGAGCGGTACGATCTCGTCCGCCGGGCTCACCGGATCCCTCTCGCGATCAACTCGTCAGCCAACGCCCGGAAGGCTCTCCCGCGATGACTACGCTCATTCTTCTGCACGACATCGAGCTCTGCGAACGTCTTTCCGATCTTGGGATCGAAGAAGTAGGGGTCATAGCCGAACCCTCCGCGCCCGCGCGGCTCGCCCAAAATGAGGCCTTCGGCCTCACCGCGTACGACGACGGGAACCTCGGCGGCCCCGACGAGCACCGCCGCACAGACGTACCGGCCCGTTCGGGCGGCGAGATCGAGATCGCCTAGCTGCGCCATGAGATGGTCGTTGTTGGCCTGGTCGAGCTCCCGGCCGTCCAGACCGCGGTCGGGCGCAAAGCGCTTGGAACGCACGCCCGGCGCACCGCCCAACGCGTCGACGGCGATACCCGAGTCGTCCGCGACCGTCGGGATGCCCGACTTGGCGTGGAAGTACTCCGCCTTGGAGCGAGCGTTTTCTTCGAAGGTCTCGTACGGTTCGAGCTCCTCTTCGGCTGGATCCTTGGTGATGCCCGCGCTGTCCAGATCGATCAGGCGCAGTCCGGGGACAGCCCCCAGGATGCGCCGGATCTCTATCATCTTGTCGACGCTTCGTGTCGCGATGAGAAGGTCCACTCAGCCGCCTTGCAGCGCCCGGGCCTGGGCAGCGAAGAGCGTCTCGAGGCCCGACAGCGCGATGTCCATCAGCGCGTCGAGGTCACTGCGCAGGAAGGGGTCGCCCTCGGCGGTACCCTGGACCTCCACCAGTCCTCCGCTCTCGGTGCCCACCACGTTCATGTCGACCTGCGCGCCCGAGTCCTCCGGATAGTCGAGGTCGAGATACACTTCTCCGCCGACGATGCCGACGCTCACCGCTGCCACGCGCTCCCTGAGCGGGTTCCGGTCGACGAGCCCTTCGCTCAACATCCAATCCCCAGCCAACGAGAGCGCAACGCAGGCGCCGGTGATCGAGGCGGTTCGCGTGCCGCCGTCCGCCTGCAACACGTCGCAGTCGATGGTGACGGTATGGTGCCCGATCGCCTTCATGTCCGTCACGGATCGCAACGAGCGCCCGATCAGGCGCTGGATCTCCTGTGTGCGACCCTTCGGGCCGCTCCGCTCACGACGAGTCCGAGTGTGCGTTGCGCGGGGCAACATCGCGTACTCGGCGGTCACCCATCCGGCACCGCTGCCCTCGCGCCACCGGGGCACGCCCTCGACGACGGAGGCTGTACAGAGGACGCGCGTGGCGCCAGTAGCGATGATGCACGATCCCTCCGCATACGGTGAGACACCGGTCTCGATGGTGATCGGGCGGTTCTGGTCCGGCCGCCGACCACCGCTCCTCTTGCTCACGACGAGCCTCCTCGGATTCGGTCGAGCAATGCGGTGGTCGAATACCCTTCCACCAACGGGATGAGCTCCACCCGCCCCCCCGCAGCTTCCACCTCGTCGCGACCGACCACCGCTGCGAGCGCGTAGTCACCGCCCTTCACGAGCACATCGGGGAGCAGCTCGGCGATGAGCTCGCGGGGTGTGTCCTCGTCGAACAGGCACACGGCGTCGACCGAGTCGAGCGCGGCGACCACGACGGCGCGATCTCGCTCGCCTACGAACGGCCGGTCGTCACTCTTGGCCAAGCGGCGCTCCGACTTGCCTAGTCGGCGCGCCGAGTCGTCGGTATTCACCGCGACAACGAGTTGCCCCCCCAACGCCCGCGCAGCGGCCAGATAGGTCACGTGACCCGGATGCAACAGCTCGAAGCACCCGTTCGTGAACACGAGTGGCTTGTCGCGGGGTCGCCCGTAGCGGGCGATCAACTCCGCACGTGAGAGCACGTTTACCCAGCTCGGAGGCATGGTCAGAGGTAGAAGAGCAGGTACGCGACGAGCAGTATGGCCACCCACAGCACCATGCTGCCAGTCGGCCAGCTACGCGCGAGCGGTCCGACGGGACCGTGAGCTTTAGCTGCCACGTGCAGGACGGACGTAACGAGCTCGAGCACCGACGCTCGCACGTACGCGTCGATGCGCGCGACGACGCCTCCCACCGTGCGGACCAGCCAGGGGCCCAGCTTCCGGTACAGGATCTCGGCGTCGATGTGTACCGCGCGCTTCTCGTCGGGATAAACGCGGGTCTTCATCAGCGTGATGAAGCCGAGGGCACCGAAGCACAGAAGCTGGAGCTGGACCAGGACATGCGTCGTGTCGTACGGGTGGTACTCCATCTCCATGGGGAGCAGCGCGTAGAGCTGGCTCGGGAACATGCCGATCAGCACGCACAGCACGGCCCCGATCGACATCGCGACCAGCATGTTCTTCGGCGGCTCCTTGGCACGGATACCAGAGTCGTGCGCGAAGAACGAGAAGAACGGAATCTTGATGCCCGCGTGCTCGAGCACGCCCGCCGAAGCGAAGAGCATGAAAAGCCACACGATGTAGTGATGCTCCTCGATCGCGGCAACCATGATCATCGACTTCGTCACGAAGGCGCTGAAGAGCGGGAACGCGGAGATCGCCATAGCGCCCACGATGCACAGCGTCGCCGTGAACGGCATCGTCTTGTAGAGCCCGCCCAGATCGGTGCCCTTCGTCCGCCCGGTCATCGTCATGACGGCGCCGATCGACATGAAGAGCAGACCCTTGAAGATCACGTCCGCGAACGCGTGCGCGACCGCACCATTCACCGCCAGCGCCGTCCCGATGCCGATGCCCGCGACCATGAAGCCGATCTGGTTGATCATCGAGTAACCGAGCACACGGCGCAGGTCGTTCTCGAGCACCGCATAGAAGATCGGGAAGAACGTCATCGCGGTGCCGATGTAGATCAGCACGTCCTCGCCCACGAAGCTCCGCGCGAGGGCGTAGACCGCGACCTTCGTGGTGAACGCGCTCAGGAAGACCGCGCCGGTCGGCGTGCTCTCGGGGTACGACTCGGTAATCCAGTTGTGCGCCAGCGGGAAGCCTGCCTTGATGCCGAACGCGATCAGCAGGACCCACCCGGCCAGTCCAGAATCCGCGAGCCCGACGTGCCCGAACTCGATCGAGCCGGTGCGCTGCGCGAGCATGAGCGCTCCCGAGAGCAAAAGCACGCCGGAGACTACGTGGATGATCAGATACCGGAACCCGGTCGCGTACGATCGCTCGGAGTCCCGCGCCCAGATGAGGAAAACCGACGTCAGCGCAAGCAGCTCCCAAAAGACGAACAGCGTGATGAAGTCACCGGCGAAGACCGCGCCGAGCGCGCTGCCCGCGTACAGCATCGCGGAAACGTGCTGCAGGCCGGCCCTGTCTCCACCGGTCTGATCCTCCTCGGCGACGGCGCCCTCGACGTCGCCGTCGCCCAGGTGCAGCGCGTACAGGAATCCGAGGAAGGCGGCGAGGTGGAAGAGGTATCCGAAGAGCAGGCTCAGCTTGTCCGCCCGGAAGGGCGTCAGCGTGTACTCGCCCAGGAACTGGAACTGCAGGTGCACACCCGGCTCGACGCCGAACCAGAGGTTCAACCCGCCAAGGAGCGGGATCGCGAGCAGGAGGACCTTGCGGGGCAGTCCTTTCGTGAAGCCGATGGCCACCGCGCCGACAAAGAACGGTACGAATGGTGGGAGGCTACTCAGCATCGTCGCCCCCCTTGTGCTGGTCCCCGGCGTAGTAGTCCTCGGAGCGGATCAGCAGCTTCCGCATCTGCTTGGCGAGCAGCACCAGGAACCAGAACGATATGAAGCCGTAGACGGCGTAGAAGCCGAACGGACCTTCGTACGGGTGTGGGTGCTCGGTGGCCTTTCCGAATACGATTTCCGCGACGATGAGCACGCCGCAGATCACGTAGAACGCTCCGAAGAGCCGCTTCACGACATCCGGCTTATCCATCCAGCCGATCGGCTGCTTGGGCCCCTGGTCGGGGCGCTCGTGGCTCACTGAGCGCCTCCCGGCAGGACCATCGACATGAGCTCGTATGCCAGATCCGGGTAGGCGAACAGACCGATCGTCGCGGCCGCGGTCACGATCATCGCGATCAGCGATGCGGTGGGCGCTTCGCGGATCCCTTCCGGGTGGTGCGAGTCCTCGGGCGGCTTGAAGAAGAACGCCTTCACCGGCACTTCGAGCAGGTAGTAGAGCCCGAGTAGCGAGCTCACCATGAGCACGGCCAGCAAACCCACCTGCCCCGCCTCGAGCGTGCCCATGCCGAGGAACCACTTACTCCAGCTGCCGCCGCCCGGCGGCAGCCCGATAATCGAGAGAGCGCCGACGAAGAACGCACCGAAGGTGATCGGCATCGTGCGGCCGAGCCCGTGCATGCGGCTGATGTCCTTCTCGTGCGCGGCGACCAGGATCGCACCGGCCGCGAAGAAGAGCGTGATCTTGCCGAACGCGTGCATCGCGATGTGCATGCCGCCGCCGATGATGCCCCACCGATTCGCGAGCAGCGCACCGAGCACGATGTACGAGAGCTGGCTGATGGTCGAGTACGCGAGGCGGGCCTTGAGGTTGTCCTTCGTGAACGCGACCAGCGAACCGAGGATGATCGTCGCCGCCGCCGCCCACGCGAGCCACGCCGTCGCGGCGAGCGTGCCGAGCAGATCGATACCGAAGACGTAGACCGACACCTTGAGGATGGTGAAGACACCGGCCTTCACGACCGCGACCGCGTGCAGCAGCGCGGAGACGGGCGTCGGCGCGACCATCGCGGCCGGAAGCCAGCGATGGAACGGCATGACCGCGGCCTTGCCGACCCCGAAGACGAAGAGCACCAGGATCGCGCCCAGCACGCCCGCCGACGCGGTGCCCGCAAGGATGCCACCCTCCGTGAACTCGACCGTACCCGCGAGCTGCCAGGTCCAGATAATCGCCAGCAGTTGGAACGCGATCGACGTCGTGAGCAGGATGCCCAGGTACACCCGCCCGGCTTTGCGCGCCTCGTCGGTCTGGTGGTGCGTGACGAGCGGGAAGGTGCACAGCGTCAGGACCTCGTAAAACGCGAACAGCGTGAACAGGTTCGCGCTGAACGCGACTCCGATCGCAGCCGCGATCGCGATGGCGAAGAAGAAATAGAAGCGCGTCTGGTTCTCCTCGTGGTGCGCCCTCATGTAGCCAATCGAGTAAATCGTCGTCACGATCCAGAGGAATGAGGCGACGAGCGCAAAGAGCAGCCCCAGCGGCTCGACTTCGAACGCGAGCTGAACGCCCGGAACAACCTCGAGGATGTCGAGGCGCGGGCGGGCGCCCTCGCGCATGTAGGGCAGCAGACCCCGCACGAGCCAGAAGGTCAGGCCCCCCGTGATGAGCGTGGCGGCCTCTCGAACGTTCGGCCACTTGCCCAACGCGAGCGCCACCAATGCGCCCACGACAGGCAGCAGCACGCAGAGAGCGATCAGCATGCCGGGGTTCATGATCCGACCCCCAGAAGCAGCTCCGCGGCGCGCTTCGCAACGCCGGTGGTCGCGCTCGCGTCGATGCCGAACCAGAAGTTCGCGAGCACGAGCGTCCACGTCGGGATCAGCAAGGAGAGCGGCGCCTCCGTGATGCCCGCGTCGGGGTCCACGTCACGGAAGTATGCAACCTCGATGACCTTCCACACGTATACAACCGCCAGCAGCGATCCGACGAGCACCGCGACGGCGACCGGCCACAAGCCCTGCTCCAGCGCCGCCTGAATCAAGTACCACTTGCTGATGAAGCCGACCGTGAACGGAACGCCTATGATGCTGAGACCTCCGGCGACAAAGGCCGCCATCGTCCATGGCATCGCGCGTCCCAGGCCGTTCATGCACTCGATGCGTACCGAGCCCACGCGGTACATCACGCAACCCATCGCCATGAAGAGCGCACCCTTCATGAGCGCGTGGTTGAACAGGTGCAGAATGCCCGCCGTCAGGCCCAGAACCGACGCGAAGCTGATGCCGAGCACCATGTATCCGATCTGCGCGACGCTGGAGTACGCCAGCATCCGCTTCACGTTTTCCTGGTAGATCGCTACGAGCGACATGGTCAGGATCGCGACGAGCGCCAGCGGCATGAGGATCTTGTCGAGCTGCATCACGTCGAACGAAAACGCCGCGCCGAAGACCGTGAAGAAGAAGCGCAGGAGCAGGTATACCGCGACTTTCGTGGCCGTCGACGCGATGAACGCGGTCACCGCGGAGGGCGCGTATGTGTACGCATTCGGCAGCCACAGGTGTAGCGGGAAGAGCGCGAGCTTCAGCGTGATGCCGACGGTCAGGAACGTGAACGCCACCGGAATCGTGCGGTTCGGTTCGAGCTGCGGCAGAATCAGAGCGAGGTCTGCCATGTTCAGCGTCCCTGTCATCACATACATCAGCCCGATGCCGATCACGATGAAGGTCGCGCCGACGCTTCCCATGATCAGGTACTGAAACGATGCGGTGAGCGCGCGGCGATCCGGCCCGAGCGCGATGAGCGCATACGCGGACAGCGACGAAATCTCCAGGAAGACGAAGACGTTGAAGACGTCGCCGGTGATCGCGATGCCGAGCAGCCCGGTCATGCACAGGATGAACGCCGCATAGAAGAGCGGGATCCGGTCCTCGGACAGCTCACGCTCGATGCTCAGCCGGGCATAAGGCGTCACCACCGCGCCGATAAACGCGACGATCAACACCACCCAGGCACTCACCGGGTCGACGACGTATTCGATACCGTAGGGAGCCGCCCAGGCACCCAACGCGTAGTGGATGGGCCCGTCGGCCATGACCTGCGAGAGCAGAGCGAGCGCCGCGTACAGCGCCCACCACGCAGAGCCCAGCGCGATGGCCCACGAGATGCGGGGCCGGTTGACCAACGCTGCGAACGGCGCCGCGGCGAGCGGGATGACGACGAGCAGGACCGGGAGGTGATGACTCACAGCGCCGTGTCCTCGATCTCGTCTTCTTCGACGGTGCCGAACGCCTCGTTGATGCGCACCACCAGGCTGAGGCCGAGCGCGGACGTTGCCACGCCGACGACGATCGCCGTCAGGATGAGCACGTGCGGGAGGGGGTTCGAGTACACGACCTCTTGCTCACCGTGCACGAAGATCGGCGCGGTCCCGCCCGCGATCTTCCCCATCGAGATGTAGAGGATGAAGACCGATGTCTGGAAGATGTTCAGACCGATGATCTTCTTGACGAGGTTGCCGCACGCGATGAGCGTGTAAAACCCGACCATCATCAGAAAGATGACGACCCAGTAGTTGAAGAGTCCCAGCCCGATCACGTCTGGATTTTTCTGCGTCCGGCGAACGCGTAGAAGATCGCGACCATCGAGCCGAAGACCGTGATCAAGACGCCGAGCTCCACGAACAGGATGCCGAGGTGCTGGCCGTGTTCGGGGTCGTGCGCGAGCACGTTGTACGCGAGGAACTCGCCGCCGAGAGCCAACGTCAGGTAGCCGACCCCGGCATAGAGCAGCACCCCCGCCGCCGAGCAGGCGTAAACCGCCTTGGGCGGAAGAGCGCGCTTCGCGGTGCCGAGTCCGTAGACGAGCGCGTACAAGATGAAGCCCGCCGCGAAGATGATACCTGCCTGGAATCCACCGCCCGGCCCGTAGTCGCCGTGGAACTGCACATAGAGAGCGAAGAGAAGAATGAACGGGATCAGAATCTTGGCCCCGACCCGGAGGATCACCTGATCATCCATCGTCGGTCTCGATCTCAGGCGAATCCTCCTCGCGTGCGACGGTGGTCCAGCGCCCATTCACAAGAACGCGACGCGGGCCCGGCCCTCGGGCGAGCAGCAGGAGCACGCCGACCACCGCGGCGAAGATCACCGTCGTCTCGCCCAGCGTGTCGTAGCCCCTGTATGACGCGAGCACGGACGTCACGACGTTCGGAATCCCGATCTCGTGCTCCGACTCCTGCAAATAGTGAGGCGCGACGTGGTGGTGGATGGGGTTGGCGGGATCGCCGAACGGAGGCATGTCCAAGGTGCCATAGACGAGCACTCCACCGGTGACCGCGACGACCAGGAGCGGCAGGATGGGCCGGCGCTTCGGCTTGTGCTCCTCGTGACCCACGAGCGCGAGTGTGCCAAGCATGAGCACGGTCGAGATACCGGCGCCGACCGCAGCTTCGGTGAATGCGACGTCGACGGCGTCCATCACCACCAGGAGCCCGGCCGACAGCAGGCTGAAGATCCCCGCCATCATTACGGCGGCGAACAGGTTCTGCTGACGGATGATCGTCAGCGCGGTCACAGCCAGCAGTAGCAGCAGCGCGACGTCGACGAGCTCGACCATCAGTCCGCCGACTCCCTCGGCGTGCGGTACGGTTCCAAGCCGCCATGGAGCGCCGCACGCGCGACCGCATGTGTGGCGATCGGGCTCGTGAAGAGCAGGAACGCATATACGAACACGAGCCGGAACAGGACGAACCAATACTGCCCGTCCCCGTCCATGATCCCGCTTGCGGTCTGCAGGCACATTCCGAGGATGAGCAGGCCGGCACCCATGGTGTCCGTCATCCCGGCGGCGTGGAGACGTGTGTAGACGTCCGGCATGCGCAGGATGCCGACGGTCCCGACGAGCATGAAGAAGAGCCCGCCCACGATCGACAGCCAGCTCAGAACATCGAGCGCGATCTCCATCAGTCGGCCACCGCTTCGTCGCGGCGCTCGTGACCGAGATCTCCGTACTCGAAGAACTTCAGCACGGCGATCGTGCCGATGAAGTTGATGAGCGCGTATACGATCGCGAGGTCGAGGAACTCAGGGCGTTCAGTGAGGAAGCCGAGTGCCGCGATGAGCAGGACGGTCTTGGTACCAAACGTGTTGACCGCGAGCACACGGTCGTACATCGTCGGGCCGAGCAGCGCACGTACGATCGCGAGCGTCATGCTGATCAGGATCCCTGCCGTGGCCGCGACGAACATCTAGTTGGCGGGCTCTGGCGGGGAGCCCTGCTCGACCCAGGTCACGCGACGGTCCATCTCGTCTTCTTCGCGCCCGTCGACGTCCGCGTACGTGAGCGCGTGGATCTCGAAGTCCTGGCCGTCGCACCCCGTCGTGATCGTGCCGGGGGTCAGCGTGATGGAGTTCGCGTAAATGAAACGTCCGATATCCGTCTCTTGGCTCCCGTGGAAGACAACCCTGATCGGACTGATGGGAAGCTTGGGGTCGAGTATGATCTTCGCCACCGCCACGTTGGCTACGAAGATCTCCTTCATGAGCCAAGGGAGGTAGAGCCAGAAGCGTCCCCCCAACTGGAGGGGAACACCTTCCTGGTCGACGACGTCCATGCGCAACGCAAGATAGACGACGAGTGCCGAAGAGCCGACCCCGAAGCTGATGAGCAACGGCGTGTATTGGCCCGAGAGAAGCAGCCAGAAAACGACGAGAATTGCGCCTAGTCCGAAGGCTCGGAGCAATGTGTCTCCCAGGCAGTGATCCTCGTGGAGTCGGCGGCTGGCGGACCCTTATCCGGCAAGAACGACGGCCGAATCTACCAATTAGACTGAGCGCCGTCCACAATCTTTTGGACCAGCAGCTCGATGGCCTCCAAGCGCCCCACGTCCTCGGTCTCTGAAGCCTCCAGAAACTCGCCTTGGGCGACCAAAGCGCGGGACTCCCAGAGGATCACGTTCTCCACCAGATCGACGATTTCGACCGAGATGCCGATCGACACTTGGCGCTGGAGAACCTGCGCGGCCTGCCCCCGCTGGGCGGCCCGGTAGTTGGGCGCGATGACGTCGTAGCGCATGATCGTGCCCCGCACGACGGCATCCGCCACGTCCTCGCCGGCGGTTGTGATCCCCAGCGCCCGCGGCAAGTTGCGCAGCAGGTGGTCGTACAGCTCGCCCGCGATCTCAAAGCGATTCGTCTCATTGTCGAACGGCTGCACAGCTATGGTGCGGATATGGTCCGGCGGAAACGTACCGGCGCGAAACGAGTAGTGACACCCGGATATGACAAAGGCGAGCACCGCGCCCTGCCACCAAGTGAACCGCCGCGTGGTCATGAGCTCTACCGCCCCCGCTCGCCAACGGGGTCCCAGATGTCCGGTGGGTACGATTCCACGCGTTCGAGTCGATCGCGCGTCATCTTGAGCTCGCGGAACGCCACCAAGTTACGGTACGTCGCCTGGACAGGGTATCTGCTCTCAGCGTTCAGCTCGATCTCCACCCACTGAACCACGTGACCGCTCTCGAGCAGCTCCAGCCTCTTGAGCGATTCACCTTCGATGTGGTAGTGCAACTCCTTACCGTCCTCATAGCGGTACCGCAGTCGGAGCGCATCCCCCTCGAGCTCGTCTCCGCCGAGGAACTCCGCCCCGTAGTCGGGTCGGAAGACACCCAGCGTCCCCCAGAAAAGGTCGGGCGGCGGAAGGATCTGGCGCAATGACCCTGGAGGCACGTTCAGGGTGCCGCCCAGCAGCGCGGCCTTGAGGACCAGCTCCCCGTTGCCGAGAAAAAGGTCGACGCGTGCCTTGTACGGCGGCTCGATGCGAAGCACGCCCCGCCCCTTGACCCTGATACCGGCCTCGTTCAGCTCCCAGTCGAAGATGATGCGGACGGGACCGCTCACTCTCGTGTGATCTTCGAGCCTCAGCGCGGCCTGCTCCGCGTCGACAGCGGGTGCGATGATCACGACCTGGCGCGCCGCGCACGACGACACCGCGAGCGGTACCAGCGGGACGGTCAGGAGCACGCGCAGGGTTCTGTAGAACATCGCGAAGAGCGGCATGAGCAAAGCTAGTCGGGCTCAGATGCGTGTCCTACCCCTTCCAGCCTCGCCCTGTTCGCGAGTACTTTCGCAGGTGCCAAGAAACGACCCCACCCAGACCGTTCTCGTCGCCTCCGACGTGCATCTCGGCACCATCACCGACGAGCAGGAGAACGCCTTCGCCACTTGGCTCGACCAGGCGGCCGAAGTCGCTTCGTGGATCGTGCTGAACGGCGACATCTTCGACTTCTGGTTCGAGTACCGCTGGGGGACCAGCCGCGGCTACGATTCCACTTTGACGCAACTCCGGCGAATCGTCGATTCCGGCATGCGCGTGACGCTGATGGGCGGGAACCACGATTGGTGGGGCGGCACGTACCTGCGTGACGAGGTGGGCGTGGAGTTCCTGCAAGACCCCATCACCACGGACATGGCGGGGTTCCGCACGTTTCTCGCGCACGGAGACGGGCTCGGAAGGGGTGATCTGTCGTACCGCGCGCTCAGGCTGATCCTCCGGGGTCGGCTGACTCGCTTCGCCTTCGGCATGCTGCCCCGCCGCCTAGGCGACCGGATCGGCGCGGGGATCTCTAAGACCGAGGAGCGATGGACGCCGTCGGGACCCGCGGAACTCGAGAAGGCCGAAGCACTAAGGAAGTGGGCCCTCGCCGAGATGAGCAGACGCTCGGAGCTGGATCTCGTGTTGCTTGGGCATGCGCACGTGCCGGCGTGCGAGCGCGTCGGCGAGAACCGATGGTACGTGAACTCCGGAGACTGGGTGTACCACCGCAGCTATGTGATCCTGCGCGACGGCGACGATCCGAGACTCGTACAGTGGGAGACCGCGATCCTGTGACGACGTGCGCTTCCTCTCTGGTCCGGCGTGTCCCGGCCGTCCTCCTGTGCGCGCTCTCGTTCATGGTCGCATCCGGGCCCCTGTCCGGCCAGGAAGCCCCCGAAGCGAACGAGCCTGACTCCACGGCCCTCTTCATACCAGTGACGCCAGGCACGGCCTTCCTCCGGGCCGTGCTCGTGCCGGGTTGGGGGCACACCTCGATCGGTTCCCATACGCGCGCCGGCTTCTACTTCGCACTCGAGGCAACCACCGCGTACGGCCTTCTCCGCACCCGGAAACGCCTCAACGAGGTCGCTGCGAGAGCCGAGTTCCGGGAGAACGTCCTCCGGGAGGATCTCGCGGCCCAAGGCATCATCGACTTCGATGAGATCGAGTCCGCGCTGGACGCCGACGCGACGCTGGGGGAGCTGCACGACCTGGAGGAGTCCCGCCGCCAACAGCGGGAAGATTGGGCCGCCCTCGGCATTTTCCTGCTCCTGCTGAGCGGCGCCGACGCGTACGTCTCCGCCCACCTCCAGGATTTCCCCGCACCCATCGAGATTCAGGCGGCCCCGGCGGGGAACGGCCGCGTCGAAGTGGGATTTCGCATCAAGGTGGGTCGCTAGAAGGCCGGCAGGAGCGTGACAGCACCCTGGCGGGAACGTGTGGGAATCGAACCCACCTACCCGGGTTCTAGCCGGGCCGCACGGTTTTGAAGACCGCCGAAGACACCAGTCTCCCTCCGCCCCCCCTTCAGGGTGGTCGCCAGCCGTGTGACGCACTGGCGACGGGGCCGGACGATAGGGGCTAGCGCTGCCGCGGCCAAGGGCGCGCGCGCGCGCGCGCCCCGGGTACTCGCTTGCGGGTGGGGCGGCCCCCCGTGCTTCTACCGCGGGCTTCTAGCTCCTACCACGGGCTGCTAGCCCCCGCTCGCCGGCCGGTGAAATACCGCGATCATGAGCTGCCGGCCGGCCGGGAAATTTTGGCCGCGCAGCGGCAAGCGAGCGGCAGCCTCGAGAAGAAACGAGGGCGTGATCTGGTAGTTGACCGTCGGCTGCAGATACACGATCTCGCGCTCGTCGTTGCTCACCCTCACGCCTTGAACGGAGCCGTTCGAGCCGAAGATCGCGTCGAGCACGATCTTTCCACCGAGTGGCCCCACCAGCGTGCCCCCGAGCTCCGCCAGGAACGTGAACTCGTCACCCGGATCCCGCGTAGTCTCCGTGTTCATCGCTCGCCAGCGGCGCCCCATCCAAAGGACTCCGTAGGCGGGAATCGGCCAGAAGCTCACGCCCGCCTCCAACCACGCTTCGTAGTCCCACTGCCCCTCACCGACTGGAATCACCTCAGCGTCGATCGGGAAGTCCACGACCGGGACCTTCGTCGTGAAACGGCCCGAGACCTGAACGCTCCCGCCACGAAGTCCAAAGAGATTGTAGCGAGCCGAGAGACGCACGTCGCCGATGCCGGAGCTGTGTCGCTCGTCCGCGTCGTCGTCGAAGTTGAGGTCGAAGTACGGCACCTGGAGCCACAGGTCCAGGCGATCCGTGACGCCCACCAGAGCATCGACAAAGAGCGCGCTCGATCGACTCTCCGCGTTCGAGTTCAGAAACGGCCGCTTCTCGCCGCTCGCCCGGAACTGCTCCGTGGTCGAGTGGTGGAAGACGGAGATCTTGGTCCAGTAGTTCCCCCGCCCAGCCGGCCACTGTGCCGCCAAGGGCGAAGAAAACACCGCCGCGGCAACCAGCGCTGCCGCGGCAGCGCGAACTGGGGCATCGAGGCTCACCGGAGGAAGGTATCCCCATCGGGCTGGAAGTGTCGCCAAGCGAACCAGAAGAGCACGTAGGCGTCCGCGCGCGCGCTCAGACGCTCACCGGCCATGGGTCCAGCGATCGCCGACCCGTCGACGGTCCACGTGGAGCCGGTCTGCTCGTCGAGCCAGGTGCCGTCTTCGGCGGCGCTGAAGGTCAGAGTCTGGCCGCCGACTCGCGCGTCGAAGGCGAGAGCGGTCTCGCCGTCCCGTGACTCGTAGAAGACAACGGTCGGTACGCCCCCGACCAACTCGTTGACCACGGAGGTTTCTCCCAGCTCGAAGAGTTCGCCGAACGGATAGCCACGCCCGCCCTCACCGATTCGGATAGCGAGCACCCGCTCCTTGATGGGGCGCGAAGTGTCCACGCCGCCCATCGGGAAGAGTAGGTCGTTGCTCGTGATCTGGTCGTAGGAGCCATACGGGTACGCGCGATAGTTTCGCCCGAAGCCCGTATTGCCACCGACGACCTTCGTGTCCGGATACAGCCCCTTCCAGCGTCCCCAGCTCATCTCCTGAACGGACCGCAGGCCGATCGACTCACCACGGAAGTTCGAGCACTTTCCTTCGACGGAGAGCTGCGGTCCGTACACGCCGCCAGTGATGCGGTCGAAGAGCACGAGGTTATTCGCGAACAGCAACCCGGACACGCCGAGGTCGAGGCGATTCCCATCGACGAAGGGATCGAAGACGAGCCCCGAGCCGGTGAGCGGGCAGAAGGTGGCAGAGATCCAGGTGTCCCCGATGCGGTCGTTTACGATCTCGTGATGCCAGAGGATGTTGTGCGGATACGCGCGAGCCTCGCCGTTGACCACGACGCCCAGCACGCGATCGAAGTCGAAGAGATACTGCGCCTCTGAATCGTTGGGCGAGACCATTTCCGGCAGCGTCAATGCGGGAATCGCGTCCGGCGGCAGGCTCGAAAACAGAAGATTCGGATCGAGCGAACAGATCGGATTCCCGTCCGAGTCGGCCAACGGCGATTTGTCCCCACAACCAGCGGTCGCGATTGCGGTAGAAAGCACGACCATGAGCCCAAGTACGCGTGTCTTCATCGTCCCCCACCTGCCATGTGTGTCTGCACCTGCCGACCTAAGCCGGTCGGGCCTCTGTGGGTTTCCCGGTGGCCCTGAGTGCCTCAGACGCTTTCGCGGTCGGCCTGCCACGCCACGGTCAGCTCATCGAAGGCTTCGACCAGCGCGGTTCGTTGTTCGATTAGCCGGTCACGCCCGCGGCGGTGCCTCATCGCGCGCAAGAACACGCGAATGTCTTGGCGAACATGGGCCTGTCGCTCCAGCCACGCGATCGCAGCAAGGCCCGCCACGGGAAGCGCGGCTGTGACCGCGACCGCAGTGCCGAGCCCCCACTGGAACCACGTCGCCAGGGCCAAGAGTCCCCACCACAGCGGAAACACGAGGATGGCCGTCCCGAGCTTGTAGGTGGCGACCTGATCGAGCTTGGCCCCAAACTTCGGCGCGACGTGGCGCGTCAGCACGAACGGGAGACCCCAGATGGCCACCCCCAGTAGCGCCACAGGCAGCACCAACGTGAGCATGAAGAGCTGGCGCGCCGAGTATCGGAGCACGATTCCGAACCGGTAGGTGGGCGGCACATCCCCGTCGCTCGCGCCCAGTAGGGTGAGCAACCGCAGGTAGCGCCGGACCGCTTGGCGCAGCTCGGTCAGTCGCTCGGGGTCGGTGGCCCTCAGCCAGCGGACCCCGCTGGCGAACGCCCGCAGACGCGGTAGCCGGTCGGCCATGCGTTCTCTCTCGCGCCAGCGCACCAGTTTCTTCTGGCGTGCGTACAGCCGCTCCGCGACCTCGACCAGCTCGCCGTCGTCCGGGTGATCGAAGTTCAACGTGAGCGACTCGAGTCCGGTCCGGATCCTGTCCGTCAGTTCGCGCACGGCCGCCCGGTCGTCCTCTTCGTACCGAGACCGGAGATCCGAGATCGAGAACGGCTCACCGAAGGCGGCTACGACCCGGCCCCGGAAGAGATGCTTGCGAGTGTACGTGAGCCCAACGGGCTGGATGCGCACTCCGAGCGCCCAGTCGCAGCGCTCCTCGGCCTGGAGGGCGATGCGAGCGGCGCCGGTCCGGATCGGCGTGAGCGAGGGCTCGGAGTGGCTTCGTCCCTCTGGATAGATCTGCACCGCCTCACCGGCCTGGAGAGCGCCGATCGCGGCATCGAAGGTGCGCTCATTCAGGTGCATCAAGGCGGGGTCGTCTTGACGCCGATACACGGGCAAGCCACCGAGCCCGCGAAGGAGGGTTCCAGTGAGGGCCTGATCGAAGAGCGGGGCCTTGGCGAGAGGCCTCGAGGGGCGCCCGCCGGTGCGGAAGATCACCAGCGGATCGACGAGAGCATTGGGGTGGTTCGCCGTGACGAGCACTGGGCCGTCCACGAGCGGGGGCCCCGTCCGCTCCACGTCGTAGAAGACCGAGACGGCCCAACCGACCAGCTTCGTGATGACCCGTGGCAGAAGCAACCGTACTCCCCCTTGGAAGTCTCTCCGCAACCGGGTGCGAACATGGGTTCCGAAGCGGGCCCCGGGAAAGGCTCTCGGCTGTCATCCCCATCCCCTCGTCGGTAGTTTTCCCGCCGGATTGACCGCACATGACAGACGTGAAGACTACAGACTCCATCGCGAGGGACCGCGCCGCGAGATATGCGGCGACCACGGGTTCGGTGAGCCCGGTAGACCTACGCGAAGGAACACGGAACCCGGGAATGCCGTTGGAGCTGGACTGGATCCGGGAGATTCGCGTGAATCGGAGTGCTGTCGAACGTCGCGCGGCAACGTTAGGCACGCGCCGGAGCGTGAAGAAGGAGTGGCAGGCGGCGTGGTTGCTCAAAGCGATCACGTTGATCGACCTGACGACGCTCGCGGGTGACGACACGCCCGGTCGTGTACGCAGACTCTGCGCGAAAGCGCGACAGCCGGTGCGCCGCGATCTGCTTCAGGCGCTTGGCATGGGCGACGACTCGGTGCGCACGGGCGCGGTGTGTGTCTACCACGCGATGGTCCCGACCGCCGTCGAGGCGCTCGCCGGAAGTGACATCCCGGTGGCCGCCGTATCGACCGGCTTCCCGCACGGGCTGAACCCACTCCCGCAGCGTATCGCGGAGATCGAGGCGTCCGTGGCGGCCGGAGCGAAGGAGATCGACATCGTCGTGACCCGAGGGCACGTGCTCACCGGGAACTGGCAAGCGCTGTACGACGAAGTACGTGCCTTCCGGGACGCGTGTGGCGACGCCCACATCAAGACCATCCTCGCGACCGGCGAGCTCGCGATGCTCCGCAACGTGCAAAAGGCGAGCCTCGTCTGCATGATGGCGGGGGCGGACTTCGTGAAGACGTCCACCGGAAAGGAGAGCGTGAACGCCACGCTGCCCGTGGGCCTGACGATGGCGCGCGCGGTACGCGCCTACGCTGAGCGCACCGGGTACGCGATCGGCTTCAAGCCCGCTGGTGGAATCAGAACCGCCAAGGATGCGCTCACCTGGCTGATCCTGATGAAGGAAGAGCTCGGCACCGGGTGGATGCAGCCCAACCTGTTCCGGTTTGGCGTCTCGTCGCTGCTGGCGGACATCGAACGGCAGCTCGAACATCACGTAACCGGACGCTACTCCGCGCTCCATCGGCATCCGCTGGCATGAGCAAGGTCTCCGAAGTCTTCGAGACGCTCGAATACGGTCCGGCTCCGGAGAACGCCCAGTTCGTCAACGAGTGGCTCGAGAAGCACGATCGTGCCTTCGGGCACTTCATCGGGGGCAGCTGGACCGACGCTTCGGCAGGCGTGTCGTTCGAGACCGCGAATCCGGCGACCGCCGAACCGATCGCTCGGGTCAGCCAGGGTACCGTCGAGCACGTCCGAGCGGCTGTGGCCGCCGCCCGCGCCGCTCAGCCGGGTTGGTGGGACCTCGGGTCCCACGGGCGTGCGCGCTACCTGTACGCGATCGCCCGCAGGATCCAGAAGCACGCCCGGCTCCTGGCCGTGCTCGAGAGCATGGACAATGGGAAGCCGATCCGGGAGTCCCGTGACCTCGATATTCCGCTGGTCGCACGGCACTTCTACCACCACGCCGGGTGGGCGCAGTTGATGGAGGATGAACTCCCCGACTACGAACCCCTAGGCGTCATCGGTCAGATCATCCCTTGGAACTTCCCGCTGCTGATGCTCGCCTGGAAGATCGCGCCCGCGCTCGCGACCGGTAACACTCTGGTGCTCAAGCCGGCGGAGTTCACGCCGCTCACGGCACTGCTCTTCGCCGAGCTGTGCCAGGAGGTGGGGTTACCCACCGGCGTCGTGAACATCGTCACCGGCGACGGGAAAACCGGCGCCGCTCTGGTCGATCACCCCGACGTAGACAAGATCGCCTTCACCGGTTCGACCGACGTGGGGCGTATCATCCGGAAGGCAACCGCTGGAAGCGGGAAGCGGCTATCGCTGGAGCTGGGTGGCAAGTCCCCGTTCCTGGTGTTCGAAGACGCCGATCTCGACTCGGTCGTGGAAGGCGTCGTCGACGCGATCTGGTTCAATCAGGGCCAGGTATGCTGCGCTGGTTCACGCATCCTCGTCCAGGAGGGTGTGGCCGAGACGCTGGAGCGGAAGCTGCGCGCACGCATGGAGACCCTACGCATGGGCGACCCACTCGACAAAGCCGTCGACATGGGGGCGATCGTGGCCCCCGTGCAACTCGAGAGAATCGAGAGCCTCGTCGAGCAGGGTCGCTCAGAGGGTGCAGAAGTGTGGCAGCCCTCGTGGAGTGCTCCCCGTGACGGCTGGTTCTATCCCCCGACGCTGTGCACGAACGTGGCGCCGTCCGGCACACTGGCGCAGATCGAGGTGTTCGGCCCCGTCGTTGTGATGATGACGTTCCGGACGCCCTCGGAAGCCGTCGCGCTCGCGAACGACAGCCGTTACGGGCTCGCGGCGTCGATCTGGTCCGAGAACATCAACCTCGCGCTCGATGTCGCGCCGAAGATCAAGGCCGGAACGGTATGGGTGAACTGCACGAACCTCTTCGATGCGGCCTCCGGCTTCGGTGGCTACCGAGAGAGCGGCTACGGCCGAGAAGGGGGTGAGGAAGGGCTCCTGGACTACGTGCGGCCCGCGTGGGAGCACCGAGCCCCGCTCGAACAGGAACCCGTCCCGCACGACGGGGTCGCGCAGGCGCCAACGGACGGCACCCCGGCCATCGACCGCACCGCAAAGTTGTACATCGGTGGCAAGCAAACCCGGCCAAACGGGAACTACAGCTTGCCTGTGTACGCGGCGGACGGCTCCCCGCTGGGCGAGGTTGGCCGAGGCAACCGCAAAGACGTGCGGAACGCGGTGGAGGCAGCACGTAAGGCGCAGGCCGGATGGGCCGCCCGGTCCGCACACAATCGAGCGCAGGTTCTCTACTACTTTGCGGAGAACCTCGAGGCGCGCCGCGACGAACTGACCGCACGGTTGGCGGCGCTCTCCGGAGACGCCGAGGGCGCGCGCGCGGAATTCAAAGCCACGATCGACAGGATCTTCACGTACGCTGCGTGGGCGGACAAGTGGGAGGGCCGGGTACACCACACCCCCTTCCGCAACGTCACGCTCGCGATGAAAGAACCGATCGGGGTCATGGGCGCGGTATGTCCGCAGGCGCACCCCCTGCTCGGTTTCGTTTCGTGTATCGCGCCGCTCATCGCTGTTGGAAACGCGGTCGTAGTGGTTCCATCAGAGGTCGGTCCGCTACTCGCGACCGACCTGTATCAGATCCTGGACACTTCGGACGTGCCGGGCGGTGTGGTGAACATCGTGACAGGTTTGAGGTCCGAGGTCGTGCCGACGCTCGCGAGCCACGACGACGTGGACGGCATCTGGCACTTCGGAACCGCCGAAGATGCTCGCGCCCTCGAGAGCGCATCGACCGGAAACATGAAGCGCACGTGGGTCGGCTACGGACGGGCGCGGGACTGGTTCGATCGCCGGCAGGGGCAAGGGCAGGAGTTCCTGCGCGAGGCGACCCAAGTCAAGAACATCTGGGTGCCGTACGGGGAGTAGCGCCCAGTGCCGTCCGGCCTAGTTCATCAGGATCATGAGGCTCGCCACGATCCAGATGAACATCAGGCCGCTGAGGAGCCACACCTCGGCTAGGGAAGCGCGCTGGGGTCCCCTCTCACCGTGGAACCACGCCACTACCGCCGTGGCAGGAAGCCCCACGACGAAGAAGACGAGGGCTAAGGGGAAAGCGATTCTGGGGATGTAGCCGTTGCTGGTCAGACCCTCGGCTGTCCCGATGAGGATCGCCCCTGCAGCCACGAATGCGCCCACGAAACCAGGGACATTGCGCTTCCTCATCTCCGCGAAGAGACCTCTGACTGTCTCTGTGTCCACCGTCTCCACCACCGCTGTTGAGCCGGACTCCGCCGGCGTCGCCGAGACGAGCTCGTGCGCCACGTCCGTCGCGGTGGGCCTGTGCGTGGGCTTGTCGGCGAGGCACCGGTAGATGAGCTCCTCGAGCCCGGTGTCTACGTCGCCCCTCAGCTCCGAGATGCGCGTCCGGTTGCTCCACAGCCTGGCAGCTGTGGGGTGGTCGACCCCCAAGCTTCCCGGACGCGCCGTGAGCAGCTCGTATCCCAGCATGCCCAGCGCGTAGACGTCACTCTCCTCCGTCACCGGCTGCCCGGCGGGCTCGCCAGCCCATACTGCGGTCGCCGCCAGAACGGCCACTCCGCACAACGCAAACGCCATTGCTCTACGCATCCGATCCTCCGATGAGAAAAGGGACGATGTAGCCAAGATAAATCCGGTAGATGCCCGTAAACTGGGTATAAAGACAGGAGACAAAATTAAGTTGATATCTTCTACAGGAGAGTTGACCTGCACGGCAAAACTATGGGAAGGTGTCCGCCCGGGAACAGTGGCAAAATGCTACGGTCAGGGGCATTGGGCTTATGGAAGGGTAGCGG
>JADFSR010000014.1 GCA_022560615.1 Gemmatimonadota bacterium | reverse complement strand
ACCTCGTAGATGCGAGCGAGCAGCACGGCCCAAGACCCACCTTCGGTGGGTGCCCGCGAGCGGGGTTGGTGGGGCGAGCCGGCTCAGCATCGAGGGAGGGCTGCGGCCTTGGGCTCGTGCCTGTTGGTGATCGTCCGCATCCCAGAGAGCACGAGTATACGTACATAATTATACTAAATATACGTATACCCGCTAGAAAGCCATGCCGCCGGACTTCCTCTCCGACCGGCATATCGCGCCACGACCCCGATGCAACCCATCGGCTCTTCCTCCTGTCCAATACCTTGACTATCTAGGTACCATCGGTTCGCTTAATGCACAGACTATCTAGGTATACTTCAGGAGGCACTTGTGCCCATAGCCGGGACCAAATTGCTGCACGGCACTCTTGATACACTGATCCTCAAGACCCTCTCCTACCGACCCCGCCATGGATACGCCGTGGCGCGCTGGATCGAGGAGCAAACGGGGAACGCAATCCGGGTCGAAGAGGGCTCGCTGTACCCCGCGCTGTACCGACTCGAGAAGAAGGGCCTTCTGATATCGGAGTGGGGCGTCTCCGAGCTGGAGCGCCGAGCCAAGTTCTACAGCCTCACCGAGCGTGGTCAGGCCAAGCTCGACGCCGAGACAGACGAATGGCTCCGTTTCAGTGCGGCGGTCACCACTGTGCTACGGCCGATCTGAGCTGGTGTGAAGCGACGGGGGGAGATGATGGGACGCAGGATCATGCGACCGTCGGTGGAGCGCGAGGTGAACGAGGAGTTCTCGTTCCACGTCGACATGCGCGTCCGTGAACTGGTCGCACAGGGGTGGACTGAAGAGGAGGCGCGGGCCGAAGCCGTCCGGCGATTCGGTGACATGGAGCGCGTAAAACGGAGCTGCCGGGACCTGGGGACGAGAAGGGACGTGCACATGAACCGGCGACGTTGGTGGGACGAGTTCCGACAGGACCTCAGCTACGCGGTGCGTCAGTTGAGACGGGCGCCCTTGTTCGCGGCGGTCACGATCCTGACTCTCGGGATCGCCATAGCAGCCAACACGTCGGTCTTCAGCGTGGCGAACGCTGTGTTGTTCAAGCCGCTCCCGTTCCACGAGCCCGAAAACCTGACCTACCTGTGGTCGAGATACCTGCCGGCGTCGGGCTTCGACATCGACAAGTTCCCGCTCTCAGGTCCGGAATACCTGGACTACGCGGAGTCGACCGAGACCTTAGAGTCGATGGGAGTCTTCGAGCCGGGCTCGCGCTCGCTGACCGGGGAGACGATGGACGCCGAACGGATCCGGGTCGGCTTCGTCTCGCACTCCGTTCTGCCGACGCTGGGCGTGCTACCGACCCTCGGACGTCTGTTCACGCCTGAGGAGGACGTGGCGAACGGGCCGGCGGTCACGATACTCGGCCACGGCCTCTGAAAAACGCGTTACGGCTCCGATCCGGCGATCATCGGAACGTCGATCGTAATGAACGGAATCTCCACCGAGGTCATCGGCGTGATGCCCGAGGACTTCGAGTTCACTTCGGGTACAATGGCCTGGCTGCTGTTGGGACTGGACCGCAGCAACGAGGGCGGCCGTGCGAGCCACGGCTACTACGCGATCGGACGTCTCGCGGATGGCAAGACGATGGCGGACGTGCACGCCGAGCTCGAAGTCATAAAGCGACGTCGGGCAGCGGGATTCGAGCACAACGAGGCCCACTTCCTGTGGGCGAACGACTTCCACACGGAAGTCGTCGCGGACGCGCCCGAGCGCTTGATGCTGCTGATGTCCGCAGTCGGCCTCGTGCTGCTCATCGCCTGCGCGAACATCACGAACCTCCTACTCGCCCGCGGAGAACGCCGACACTCCGAGGTAGCAATGCGCACTGCACTCGGGGCCGGCCGCGCGCGCATCACTCGTCAGCTCGCTACCGAGAGCCTCGTGCTCGCGGGCGCCGCGGCCGTGCTCGGGCTCGGGCTCGCCTATTTGGGAACGAGCGTCTGGATCGCGATGGACCCCGAGGCACTGCCCAGGCTCGATGAGGTCGAGATGGGCGGAAGCGTTCTGCTCTTCACTCTCGGCGTCGCGTTGCTCACCGCGCTCCTGTTCGGAATCGCCCCCGCGTTCCTCGCGGGACAGCGAGCTGCCTCTTCACTGGCGGGCTCGGCAAGCCGCACCGTGGGCGGCCGCAGGAGCGCCTCCCTGCGACGCTTACTGGTGACCGGTGAGGTCGGACTCAGCCTGGTAGTGGTGATTCTCGCCGGTCTGGTCGTGCGCAGCTTCTCCACCTTGACCAACACTGATCCCCACATCGATCCTAACAACCTGATGACGTTTTCGATTTCACTGCCGACGGCGGCGTACCCGGACACCGAACTGATTCCGTCCGAGTTCGAGCGTCTTTTGGAAGGACTTCGCGCCGTGCCCGGCGTCACGGAAGCTACCGGAGCGTCGAGCTTGCCGTTCGGCGGAATAGGACAGTGGGACTTCGAGCTCGACGACCGTCCGCCGCGACAGGACGGCACCCTCGCTTGGAACGCCGGCATCAGCCGAGTCGCCACCGACTACTTCGAGACGTTCGGGATCCCGATCCTGGAGGGTCGCAGTCTCACGCCCCAGGACGGACGTCGCGACGAGATGGTGGCGGTGGTCAGCGAGACCATGGCGTCGCGCTTCTGGCCGGGCGAGAGCGTGATCGGCAAGCGTTTCGGCTACCAGATGCAAGACTCCGTGCCCTGGATCACGATCGTAGGACTGGTACCGGACCCTGTCACCTCACAGGTGACCGACGAGCCGTATCCGCACGTTTACGTGCCGCAGTCGCAATCGGGGATTTCCACCTACTTCGTTCCCCGGTCGCTCGGTATCGCAGTGCGAACGGGACTGGAGCCCGAGAGTCTGGTACCCGGCATGCGAGCCGCCGTGGCCGAGTTCGATCGAGACCTCCCTTTGTACCAACTCAAGACGATGGAGGACATCGTCTCGGACTCGTTCTCCAGCTCTCGAATCATGACCAACCTACTCGGCGTTTTCGCGGTGATCGCGTTGATCCTGGCAGGCGTCGGAATCTACGGAGTCATTTCATACTCCGTCGCGGGACGAACGCGGGAAATCGGCGTTCGTATCGCACTCGGTGCCGAACGAGCGGAGATCACGAGAATGATCTTGGGTGAGGGAGCCAGGCCGGTCGTTGCAGGCATAACGATCGGCATCGCGGCCGCGTGGTTCGCCACGAGGCTTCTCGAGAAGATGTCGTGGGTCGAGTCGACCGACCTGCTCAGCTTCACGCTGCTGCCGCTCACGCTGCTGGGAATCGGCATGCTCGCGAGCCTGGTGCCCGCCATGAGGGCCACGCGGATCGCTCCCACGGAAGCTCTGAGAGAGGAGTAGCGGCCCGGCATTCGCGGGACCAGCAGGCCGAAGGCCTCCCGCTACCCGTCGGCGATCGTCCGCATCAGCCGCTCCAGCCGCTGCTTGTGCTGCTCGAGCTCAGTCACGAGAACTTCGAGCCGCCCATACATGTCTGCCGCAGGCTTCTGGTCGGCGCTCTGCGTATTGCCGTACAGATACGAGAGCTGATCCGCGAGCATGGGCTGCGGGTAGCTCGAGATCGTCCCGTCCGTAACGAGCGCGGCCTCGATCTCTTTGAGTTGCTCCTCGACGCTGCTGCCTTCGGCGACCCGAGCCATCGCGCCCTCGAGTTTCTCGATCGTGCCACTCGCATCCTCGATAGCCGCCAGGATCTCGAGCCCCAAGTCAAACTGCGCCTGCAGGTCCGCTTGCGTTACGCCGTCCGCCGCGACACGAGGATCGATCAGAAGCTCGAAGCTGCGGGTGTGAGTCTGGCCGTCCACCGTGAGGCGGGCTTGGTACGTGCCCGGCACCACCGTCGGGCCCGCGCGCCGAGAACCGGTCGCGCCCGGAACGCTGAGATCCCAAACGAAGCGATGCACGCCGAGGCCGTTGCCCAGGCGGGCCTGCCCCGAGGAGCGCTGGAACGGACCGCGCATCTCTTGAGCTGTCTCGGTCCGGACGCTGTCGCCTCCGGCCTCGAACGTACGCACGACCTCCCCCGCGCCATTCAGTATCTCGAGCTGGAGCGACGACGCCGCGACGGTCAGCATGTAGTCGATCACGGCACCACGTTGCGAGTACTGCGGCTGGTCGGGCGACCCGCCGCCACTGCCACCACGGCCACCGCCGCGCCGGCGGTAAGCGTCCGACGGCTGAAAGAGGTGGGGACCTCCAGCGGCGATCGCCTCACCCAACTGCCGCAGCGGAGTGAGGTCGTCCATGATCCAGAACGATCGACCCATCGTGGAGAGGACCAGATCGCCCTGGTGCAGCTTGATGTCGGTGATCGGCGTCACCGGCATGTTGAACCGGAACGGCTCCCAGCTCTCTCCGTCGTCCAGTGAGACGAACATCCCGAACTCGGTCCCGGCGTACAGCAGGCCCTCGCGAACAGGATCCTCCCGGATCGCGCGCGTCGGGAAGTCCGAGGGGATGCCGTTGTCACCGGTCGTGAGCAGGGTCCAGCTCTCGCCGAAGTCCTCGGTCTTGTAGATGAACGGCGTGAAGTCTCCCAACAACGTGCGGTATGCGGCGAAGTACGCCCTTCCCGCCGAGTGCGGGGAGGGATCGATCGTCTGAATACGACCCTCCGGCGGCATGTCCGGCGGCGTCACGTCTGTCCAGCTCTCTCCCCCGTCGCGCGTCACCTGAACCAGACCGTCGTTCGAGCCCGCCCAGATCACGCCCGCCTGGACCGGAGACTCCTCGATCGCGTACAGCACCGAGTAGTGCTCTTCACCCGTAATGTCTCGCGTGATCGGCTCGCCGGACACGACCTGTCGCTCTGGACGGAAGGCGGTGAGGTCCGGGCTGATGCGCTCCCAAGTGACTCCTTCGTCGGTTGTCTTGTGCACGTACTGCGAGCCGTGGTAGACGACGCTCGCATCGTGCGGCGACACCTCGATGGGCACGACGCGCTGGAACCGGAATGGCAGCTCCGCGGGGTTCGTGCCGTACAGGTTCACGAAGCCCACGTAGTACTGCTTCTCCTGACCGGTGGTGTGGCTGTAGCGGCCGAAGCGGCCCTTGCAGTTCGAGTAGACGATGTCGGGATCGCCTGGCTTCGGGACGGCCGGACCCGTCTCGCAGCCACCGATCGACTTCCAGTTCCCCGTGTGGCCGCCCGCCGAGCCGTCCTCCGGTGGATCGCTCGGCACCATGATCGTCGAGTTGTCCTGCTGACCCGCGTACAGCCAGTACGGGAAGCGGTCGTCGACGTCGACCTGGTAGAGCTCGGCGGTCGGTTGGTTGTGCTGGGTAGACCAAGTCGCGCCACCGTCGAGTGTGACGTTGGCGCCCCCGTCGTTGGATTGAATCCAGATGTTCGGGTTGTCGGGGTTGATCCACATATCGTGGTTGTCGCCGTGCGGGGTGCCTACGCTATCGAAGGAGAGTCCACCGTCCTGTGACGCGTACATGCCTTCGTTGTTCACGTAGACCTTGTCCGCATCGGTTGGGTCGACGTCCACGTTCGTGTAGTAGAACGGGCGGTTCATGATGCCCGCCTGGTTGCTGACGAGCGTCCAGCTCTCACCGAAGTCGTCGGAGCGGTACAGTCCTTCGTCCGGGTCGGTCGTTTCGACGAGCGCATAAACGCGGTTCGGCGCGTCGGCACTGACCGCGAGATCGATCTTCCCGATCAGGCCCGTCGGCAGACCTCGCGTGACGATCCGCCACGTGTCGCCTCCGTCGGTGGACTTCCAGATACCGTCTTCGCCGCCCGATGCTTGCATGCCCGAGATGATCGTCCACGGCTGGCGCTGCCCGCGCCACATCGCGGCGTAGATCTCGTTGGGATTCGCGGGGTTGATCTCCAGGTCGATCGCGCCGACGGAGTCCGACGTGAAGAGGACCTGCTCCCAGTTCCGGCCGCCGTCTCTCGTGCGGTAGACGCCGCGGTCCATGCTCTTCGCCCACGGGTTCCCGAGCGCCGCCGCGTATGCGACGTCGGCATCCTCAGGGTGGATCTCGATGGAACCGATCTGCCCCATCTGCTCGAGGCCGATCTTCCGCCAGGTCGCGCCTGCGTCGTCCGAACGGTACGCGCCGCGCCCGACGATCACATTGGAGCGGATGCCGTCCGAGCCGGTGCCGACGTAAACGACGTTCGAGTTCGACCGTGCCACCCGGATCGAGCCGATCGACCCGGTCTCCAGGATGCCGTCCGCAATCGGCCGCCACGTCGTACCGTAGTCCTCGGTCTTCCAGACGCCGCCGCCGGTCGCGCCCATGTAGAACGTGTAGGGGTGGTCGCGGTGCCCCGCTACAGCCGTCACGCGTCCGCCCCTGGAGGGGCCTACGTTCCGGAAGGCCATGTCCTGGAACAGGCTTTCCACGGTCGAAGGGCCAGCATCCGTCTGCTGCGCTCGCACGTCCTGGGCCAAGAGCGCCGGGAGCCCCAACGCGGCGAGCAAGAGTGCCGTAGGGACGAGCCGAAAGCGATGTCGCGGGTGGGAATGCGTGGAAGTCATTCGGTCCATCTCCAAGGCGTGGTTTGGCGCGAGAAAAAAGTCCCCGTCGGGCCGGACGATCACAATGCCGCCCGCTGCTCCAGGGGTCAACAGATCGACAGTGCTGGAGCGTACCGAGGGTCACCTGCGCCTTTGGCCAGGCAAACTGTACGGCGCTCTCAGAGAGTTGACCGACGAGAGCCTGATCCGCGAGGTCGATCCGCCAGAGGGTGCGCCGAGGGAAGGTGGGAAGCGTCGGTTCTACGCGATCACTCGCAGCGGACGCTCGGCTTTGCATGAGGAGGTCGAGCTGTTGGCCGCCCTCGTGCGCGTCGCGCGCGCGAGATACGTGGGGAGTGACCCGGAGCAGGCATGAACGACCACGACCGCGCACGCACGTTCTACCGCCTCCTGCTTCACAACCTGATGCAAAGGCGTACCGGGAGCGATACGGCTACGAAGTGGAGGAAGCGTTCATCGCACTACTCCGCCTCGACGGCCGACGTGACGTCACGCGTCGAGGAGCTTCCCGGCGTCGGCGCGGTCGGCACGACGCAGGGCCACCCGCTCATGGGCTCCAACTGGGGCGGCACCGTGCGCATGGTCGTGAGCCAGGGAGCCAAGCGAGCTGTGTTCGGGCTCGTGATCGGGCTTGGGCTCGCGTTCGCGATGGGTGGCGCGATGTCAGGGATTCTAATCGGTGTGAGCCCCACCGACCCCGCGATATTCGGGGGGGTGACGTTCGTGCTCGCCGCGGTCTCGTTCGTCGGCTTGTACCTCCCGGCCCAGCGGGTATCGCGGACCGACCCGGTACAGGCGCTGAGCGCAGATTAGGCCAGTTCCGAGATCCAGTCGGAGAAGCGAGAGCACATCTCGTCGAGGACCTCTTCGTCGGTGCGGCCGGACTTCTTGGTGACGTGAAAGCCGTGGTCGGCGCTCTCCACCACGTGGAGCGTCGGACGCGGCTTCACGCGTCCCAGCAACGGCTTGAGCAGGTCGAGTCTCGCGAGCCTGTCTCTGGTACCCTGCAGGAAGAGCATCGGGAGGCCGACGTCCGCGAGGTGAGCGCCCCGCTCATCGGAGTCCTGGCCGGGCGCGTGCAGTGGAAAGCCGAAAAAGGCGAGTCCGAGCACACCTGGCAGAGGCTGGGTCGAGGCCGCGGCAGAAGTCATGCGCCCACCCATCGACTTCCCTCCAGCCAGCAGAGGGAGCTCGGGCTCGAGCGATGCGGCCTCGGCCACCGCGGAGCGCACCGTCTTCAAGAGGATCGGCGCGTGGTTCGGCCCTCTCCGGCCGGCTTCCATGTACGGGAAGTGGTATCGGAACGTCGCGATGCCCAGCTCCGCCAGCTTCTCGGTTACGGTCTCCATGAAGACGTGTCGCATACCCGCGCCGGCCCCATGCCCGAACACTATAGAGAGCGCGAGCCGTCTCAGGACGCACGAGAATCGCTGACACCTCTCCGGAGGACTGCGTCGCTACGAATCGATGTTCAGTGGCTTGGGCGGACATCCTCTAACACTATCTTCTGCCATGCCTTACGACCACGACACGCTCAAACGCTCCACGGTGCTCGTGGGCACCGTGCACGTCGTGGTCGCGGTGCTGTACTGGCTCGTTCTCGGGGTCACGATCGTTCACGACTTCGGCCCCGATAAGTGGGGCTGGTTCTGGCAGAGTTTGCCGACGGAGCTACTACGCACCCGTGCGGCTGAAAGCATCTGGTACATGCACGGGCAACCGCCACTGTGGAACATCTTGGGCGCGCTGCTGATCAAGCTATTCGGCTCCGTGCACATGCAAGCGTTGCAAGCTCTGCACATCGCCCTCGGCGCGGTGATCGCCGGCCTGTGCGTCCAGATCGTCGGTCGCGTGACCCGAGCTCCACGTGTCGCGCTCGTCACCGGCCTCGGCGTCGCGCTCCATCCAGCTCTCTTTCTGTTCGAGGCATACGCGCTGTATACCACTGCCGCTGCGTTTCTCATAACGAGCGCGGCATATCTGGTCACGCGCGCGCAGGAAGACGCGGGCGGACGAGCCGCACTGGGTTTCGTCGCCGTTGTTGTCGCGTTGATCATGACCAGAAGCGTCTATCACTTGATCCTCTTGCTCGGGGTCGTCCCTCTCGCGCTCTTGCTCATCGGACGACCGACGCGCCGGCAGTTGGCCCTGCTGCTCGTGCTCGTGCTTCTACCGACCGCCTGGTACGGGAAGAATCAGATTCAATACGGCTTCTTCGGCGCGAGCAGTTGGTACGGAATGGGGCTCTGGAGGACCGCGCTTTTCGACCAGGACAGCGCGGTGCTGGACGACCTCTACGACAGTGGCACACTGAGCCCCGTCGTGCGCGTCGAGGCCTTCGCGGCACCCATCGAATACCGCCGCCTCGGATACGACGAAGAGAGCCCGATTCCGGTGCTGTCCGGGAACGACTCGCACAACATCAACATCCCGGCGATTTCCAGGGACTACCGCTCTAGCGCAGTGCTGCTCATCAAGGCCACGCCGACTCAGTACCTGCGCAACGTGATCACCGCATACGGAAACTTTGCCACACCCTCGACGGACTTCGCGCACCTGGCGGACAACCGGGATCACATCAGGCTGCACGTTGCGGTCGAGCAAACGATCCTCGGCCGACCGCTCGTGGCACGCCTGGAGAACTCCCTCGGCAGAGGCTATTACGGGTCGTTCTACTTCCTACTCTTTCCAGCCGTGCTATTGCTCTACGGCTTTCAGCTTACGCGTAAACTGCGTCCCCGGGACGCTCTGGAACGGATCCGCCATGACGCGGCACCGCTCTTCATGGCCACGATCGTCTCCTACACGATCGTGATAGCATGCGCCATGGAGCTGGGGGAGAACCTGCGCTTCAAGTTCGTGATCGAGCCGGTTTTCCTCGCGCTGTTCGCAATAGTGGCCTCCCGCGTATCGTCCCGAACAGGTGTGCCCCAGGTGCCATCCAACCCCTGACGAGAGAACGCTCGCTCGGCTGAAGCCGCGCGGGCACCCGTTCCGCCCTTCGGTATGAACGGATCAGCCGCCAAGGCCGATGCGCACCCCGAGGTTGAAGATTGGCCAATAGTTCAGGTACGAACCGGCCGACTCCTCCCAGTCGCGAGCCTCGGCGGCCAAGCGAGAGTTTAGCTCGGCCCGATCCAGGAACGTACCCTCCGTGGCATACAGGTTGATCTCAGGTTCACCTAGGAACGCCACGCCGAGGTCCAAGAAGAGCCCGATGCCTGAGGAGATATGATTGCCGAAACCGATCAGCGCGTATGGCGCCCTATCTCTTGAAGAGAGGACACCAGTGAGCGTACCGAGCTCCGCGGGCGTGAAGGACCGCCCACCGATGTCTTGGTCCGTGGTGAAGTTGCCCTCGACCCTGGGGTCGTCGGACTTGAACAGCACGCCTCCGCCGATCCGGAACGAACCGCCGAGATAAACGTCCACGCCGACGTTGAACCACTCAGGCAATATGAGCGTGACGTCGATATCCTCGATGCTCGTACTCGGCTCGAATGGCATGAGTCCGGCACCGCCGCGGACGACAAACCAGTTCGTGAGCCCGAGTGCTATTTCGGCACCCACGCCCAGTGTGCCCGCGCGCGCGGCGATGCCAAGTCCCTGCGCCGAAACCACAGCCGGGACAGCGAGGAACAGCACGGTCGAGACGGTCAGAATGCTTTTTCTCATCAGCTTCTTTCCATCGATGGAGATGGGGGACGAATGGACGCGCAGGCAGGAGCGGCACCTCCCGTTCGGCTACCGTAGTATACGCGGTGCTGGCAGGCCGATGGAAGGTACTGGCAGTCGTCAGCGGCACCCTCTTCGAGCGTGGGAAGTGGAAGGCGGCGGCAGTCTAGCGGCCCGTGCCTGGCGTGAAGCGGGCCGCGCCTAGAAGACGCGAACGGCGATGAACGCGCCCGCGTACGCGAGCACGAGCATGTACGTGAACTGGAGCACGGGCCATTTCCATCCGGCTGTTTCGCGCCGCATGACCGCGACGGTCGACATGCACTGAAGCGCGAACGCAAAGAAGATCAGCAGCCCGATCGCGGCCGCCGGTGTCATGGCTTCGGCGAGCGCATCCTGCAACGCGAACGACTCGTCGCCCGCCCCCTCAACTCCGTAAATCGTCCCAAGCGTACCCACGATCACCTCGCGAGCGGCGAGCGAGGTCACCAAGCCCACGCCGATCTTCCAGTCGAAGCCAAGGGGCGCGATCACCGGTTCGATGACGTGGCCGATGCTCGCGAGCACACTGTCTTCGATCAGCGGCGGACCAAGCTCGGTGCGCGGGAACTGCGTCAGCGTCCACAGCACGATCGCGACAGTGAAGATGACCTTTCCGACGCGCTTCAAGAAGATCCCGCTCCGGTCCAGGAGCCGAAGCCCGAGCGACCGGAGCGATGGGATGCGGTATGGTGGCAGCTCCATCAGGAACGCCGTCGGCTCGGCCTTGAGCAGCGTGCGTTTGAGTAGGAAGGCTGTACTGATCGCCGCGACGATTCCGAGGCCATATAGCCCGAGCAACACAGCGGCCCGCTTTCCCATGATTGGACCGAGGAGCGGCTCGTCCGGGATGAAGGCCGCGATCAGCAAAGCGTACACCGGCAACCGTGCCGAGCACGTCATGAAGGGCGTCACGAAGATCGTCGCGAGGCGGTCCCGCTCGTCCTCGACCGTGCGCGCGGCGAGGATGGCCGGCACTGCGCAGGCATAACCCGACAGCAGCGGCAGAAACGCCCTGCCCTGGAGCCCGACCCGGTACATCATACGGTCCGCGATGACGGCCGCGCGCGCCATGTACCCGGAGTCCTCCAACACCCCCAGGAAGAGGAAGAGGACGAGGATCTGCGGCAAGAAGATCACCACGGACCCGACACCCGCCCACACACCGTCCACGAGCAGCGATCGAAACCATGTGTCGGGCAGGTTCGCGGTCAACCAGCCGCCCGATGCGCCGACGACGAACTCGACACCGTCCATGAGCGGCACCGCCCACGTGAAGATCGACTGGAAAACCAGGACGACCACGGCGAGGAAGACCAGAGGGCCCCAGACCCGGTGCAAGAACAGGTGGTCCAAGCGGTCGCTGAGGTGGGACGGACCTGGCGGCCTGAAGCCCGCCTCCTCGACGACTTCGCGGACCCTCGCTCGCCGAGCCTTGAACACGTCCACCATCGGCAGGGCGACACCTCGGGGAACGTTGGTCAGGGTCCGCTGCCGCACAGCGCTTGCGGGGTCGGCGACGGCCACATCCGCCGCAAGGAACTCCCGCACCGCATCCATCCCAAAACCGGTGCGGGCGCTGGTGCGCACGACCTTCACGCCCAGGCGCTCTGCCAAGGGAGCGTCGTCCACTCGCCCGCCACGCTCCTCCAACTCGTCTGACATGTTGAGCACGAGCAGCGTCGGCAACTCGAGCTCGAGCACGGGCTCGACCAGCATGAGCTGGCTCTCGAGGCGCGTGGAGTCGACGATGAGCACAAGTGCATCAGGAGCGCGGATGCCCTCGACCCGTCCTTCGAGCACGTCTCGCGTGATCCTCTCGTCAAGCGTCCGCGCAGAGAATCCGTGGACACCCGGCAGGTCGACGAGGTCGAGTTCTCCACCGTCCGGTAACGCGACCTTGCCAACCTTCTTCTCGACGGTGACTCCGGGATAGTTGGCGACCTTCTGCCGGAGACCGGTAAGCTGATTGAAGAGGGTGGTCTTGCCCGAGTTGGGCGGCCCGATCAGGGCGACGAGCGGTGTCTGGGCTACTTCTTGGACGGCGACACCGGAGGCAACGCGTCCGCCTTCCAGGACAGCGTGCAGCTCAGCCAATGGAGGGCTGCTAGCCTCAGTCCGCGTCCCGGAACTGATTGAGGAGACGCACACACAAACACGCGGCGGTCTCCTTACGAAGCGCTATTATCGAGCCGTCGATGGAGATGATCGGGTCTCCGGCCGGAGACGAGCGGACGGGGCAGATGCGACATCCCGGAAGGATTCCACGCTCGAGTAGGGGCTCGGCCTGGTCCGGAGGCAAATCGATGCTGACGAGCTCCACCGTCTGACGCAGGGGCACCTGGCCGAGACGCAGCTCCCCAACCGCCCCGCCTAAAGCGGTTACGGGGACTGTCGGAAGCTGGACAGCTGTGTCCACGGGCGACCCTACCTGAGAATGAAATTGACTCTCAACTAAGGTATGCGACGCAGTCCCTTCATGGAAGACACCGCCACCGCACCTCCCCGCGTCCCGTGGCGGGCTAGCCGACCTCGTGGAGATGCACATCCCGCTGCGGGAGCCGACAAGATCGCCTATGCCCCGAGCAGTCTCCAGACCTGGGTCACCAGGAAGCAGACGGTGACGCCCATCACGACCGGCATGAGCGTCGCGACCGTGGTCCACTTCGCGCTTCGTGTCTCCTTGTAGATCGTGTAGATCGTCGTGGAGCACGGGTTGTGCAGTAGGCTGAACAGCATGAGGCTCACGGCGGTCAGCAGCGTCCAACCTCCACCTCGGAGCAGATCCCCGGTCACGCTCACGCTGCCGAACTCGAACATCACGCCAGCCCCCTCGCCTCCCGCCCCAGCGCCCGTGAGAACGGTCAGCATCAGGATCGTCGGGATGACGATCTCGTTCGCCGGGATCGCTACGACGTAAGCGAGCAGGATGACGCCGTTCATCCCGAGCAGAAGGCCGACCGGGTCCAGCCACCCCACCGCGTGGTGCGCGAGGGTCAGGCCACCGACCGAGATGTTCGATATGAGCCATATGACCGCACCGGCCGGAATCGCGAAGATCACGGCGCGCCAGAGTACGATCAGGGTCCGGTCGATGACCGACGTATAGAGTGTCTGCAGCACACGGGGCGGGCGGTACGGCGGCAGCTCGAGGCTGAAAGTCGAGGCCTCTCCGCGCAGCACCGTCCGAGACAGAATCCACGACGAGAAGAACATCATCACGATGCCGAGCAGCGCGATGCCGACCACGGCGCTCGCGCTCACCAGGCCGCCGAGCCGCGAGGGAGCGAGCGCCCCGATGAAGATCGTCGCGATGAGAATCTGTGTCGGCCATCGCCCGTTGCAGAGCGAGAAGTTGTTGGTGATGATCGCGATGAGGCGCTCGCGCGGGGAGTCGATGACCCGCGTAGCGACGACGCCCGCGGCGTTGCAACCGAAGCCCATGCACATCGTAAGCGCCTGCTTGCCATGCGCACCGGCTTTCTGGAACATCGAGTCGAGATTGAACGCCACCCGGGGCAGGTACCCGAAGTCTTCCAGCAGCGTGAACAGCGGGAAGAAGATCGCCATCGGTGGCAGCATCACGGCGATCACCCACGCCGTGGCGAGATACACTCCGTCAATCAAGAATCCGTCGAGCCACCATGGCAGTGACATCGCTGCGGCGAGCCCGTGCAGCCACGGTCGGCCGTTCTCCACGAGCAGCGTCGCCAACATGGACGACGGCACGTTCGCACCCTCGATGGTGATCCAGAAGACGACCGCCAGGATCAACAGCATGAGCGGGAAGCCGAAGACCCGACTCGTGAGCCACGCGTCCAGCTTCCGATCGAAAGCGAATCCGGCCTTCTTGAGGCCGCCCAACTGGACGCGAGACGCGACTTCTTCCGCGGCCTCGTACGCGCGCTGCGTGACCACGTCGTGGAAGTCGGGCGGCAGGTCCCAACGCAGTCGCATGGCGGTGTCGAGCACCTGCTCCCGGCCCGGTTCGGGCGCCAGGTCGACCAGCTCGCCTGAATCGTCCCGAGACAGTTGACCGAGCTCACCCGTGCGCACCGCCTCCATTACCGCTTCGTCGGCGTTGAGCAGTCGCAGCGCGACCCAGCGCGGGTTCGGTACCTCGGGGAAGACCCGCTCGATCACCGGCACGAGGCCAGCGATCGCCCGCTCGACTCGCGGTGCATGCCGCGCGATGTGCATCTGCTGCCTGGAACCAGCACCTGTCGCGACTTCGTGGACCGCGTCGAGCAGGTCATCGATTCCGACGCTCTCTCGTGCCACACCCTGCACCACCGGCACGCCCAGCTCCTTCTCGAGCTTCTTCGCGTCGATCGCGATGCCGTGCCGGCGGGCCTCGTCGATGAGGTTGAGGAAGACCACCACCCTGTCGGTGATCTCCCTGATCTGGAACACGAGATTGAGGTTCCGCTCGAGGCGCGTAGCGTCCACGACCACTACGGTGACGTCCGGCCGACCGAACAGTATGAAGTCCCGCGCCACTTCCTCGTCGACGCTGCCGGCCTGCAGCGAGTACGTGCCTGGCAGGTCGACGACCTTTACGCGCTTCCCCTCGTGCTCGAACGCGCCTTCCGCTCGCACCACCGTCTTGCCCGGCCAATTCCCGGTGTGCTGGCGGAGGCCGGTCAGCGCGTTGAAGACCGTGCTCTTACCGACGTTGGGGTTGCCGGCGAGCGCGACCAAATAGTCCCACTTGCCAGGGTTCAGGCCGAGCCGAACGAGGCTCTGCGTGCGATGTTGGGCGCAGGACCCGCACGCGCTAGCGGCGAGGATGGGCATCAGGAAGCGACCTCCGCCGCGGTCTCGACACGCTCGATGAGAACCCACTCGGCCTGGCCACGACGCAGCGCGATGAGCGCACCGCGAATGAGGTAGGCGACCGGATCGCCCGCGGCGCTCGTCATCTCGGCGGTAATCTCCGTCCCTTTGACCACCCCGAGGTCGAGCAGCCGCCGACGCTGCTGTCCGCGGCACGCCGGCGAGAGGTCTAGAACCCGACCCACTTCACCGGGCGCGAGGTCGGCCAGCGTCTCCGAGGGACCCTTGGCCCTCTCGCCCTCGGCGAGCACGCGCACGGTCACGTTGCGGGCATCGACGAGATCGACCGACCACTCGCGACCCCCGCTGGCGATACGCACGCGTCGGTCGTCGCGTGCCACGACGGAGAGCCGCACGCCGAGATTGAGACCCTGGGTGAGCAACGCGTCGAAGATCTCTCGCGGTTCGTCCTCGAGGTGCACTACTTCGACCGTACGCCCGGCGAGCGCTCCCGCGAGGCTCAGCCGCTCGACTTCCGGCAAGTCACCACTCGGTGTCGGAATCGGGTCGCCGTGTGGGTCCCAGCGCGGGTGTCCGAGCCGAGCCGAGAGCGCTTCCGCCTGCTCTGCGGAGAGGCTGTGCTCCACGCGCTCGGCCTCATCGTGCCACTCGGTCGCGGGCACACCAGTCCGGTCCGCGAGGTAACGCTCCCAAAGACGGTGTGTGCGGACGAGGCGCAGCGCCTGCTCGCGTCCATCCTCAGATAGCGCGGGACCTTCATCATCAGTGCGGATCAGACCCAGCTCAGTGAGGCGCTTCAGCAGCGTGGCGGCCCTCGCCCGCGAGATATCGAGACGCCCAGCAAGGCTCTCGAGAGTGCTGACTCGGCCGGCTTGCTCCCACGTGTACACGTGCTTGAGCGCGTCCTCGAGGCGAACACGCTCGGTTAGTAGCGCCACGTGTGCGAATCGCGCGTACACGCCCCGTCGCGGCCAGAAGACGAGCGCGAGGACCGCGACCAGCAGCGCGAAGACAGAGAGTGCGAGAGCGGGATTGACCATACGGATGTCGGACTTGGGTGGACGGAGCCAGCGCCGGAGGCGGCTCCCGTAATTTAGGCGTGCCTAAATTTGGACAACATCCCGCCGGGCGCAAGGGCCCTTCCGAGCCATCCCCCACGAGCTCGAACCCGGTCTTGTGGAGCACGCCGATCTACGGAGCCAGATCGACGCCGGTGGAATCGCCTTCCCGACTGATGTCCGAGAGGCGGGATCAGATTCTGAGCCTGGACGGGATCACCAGCCTGGCTCTGGACGTGACGTCGAAGCCACCGGGCACGATCGAACGGGAGTGGCGAGCGGCCCACCACGCTGTTCCGATCACCCCGTCAGAAACCCACCAAAGCCTGAAAGCGGTACACATACTGCAGAAAGCCACCTTGTCCGAGCACAACGATCTCGTCGTACTCCGTACCCCCGTCGATCAGGACCGAGAGCCGCACCGGTTCCTCGGTGCTGTGCTCGTTCAGAAGCTTCGCTGTGAAGCGCGCTTCAGAATTGAGAGCGAACTGCTCGTTGTAGTTCCCGGTGATCGTGATCGAGTCGAGGTTTGTGTAGACGATCTCCCCACTCGTTACGACGTCGAAACTCGTGGACACCGTGAGAATGAGCGGCTCCTCTGCCGATACCGATGCCTCGATGATGACGGTCGCAGACACCGGCGGACCCTCCGCGTTCGTGCATCCGACCAAGAGGAATGCCACGGCCGTCATCAGGAGGCGACGATCTACTCTAGGAAGATTCACTGCAATCTGCTCCGATCTCTCGAGGTTCACCCTCATTCCGTTACGCCGCTTCGCAGCCTCTCTTACCAAGCCTAACTCCCCCGCAGGGGCCCACGCGTTCCGGTCGGGAGGCCTCGCAGCCGGCGCTCATCCTGGCCATCTTCTCGCATGCTGTTCCTCGTCGCCGCACTCGCGGCACCAGCGATCGGGCCGGCGCTTTATGGCGGCCTCCACGGACACCCCAAAGCCGTACGCCTGGTTGACGGTTTCGTCTATCTGGCGGTACCGCTGCTCGTGGCGTGGCAGATCGTGCCGTTCGCGTGGGAAGATCGTAGCCTCCTCCTGCCTCTGGTCATGGTGGCAGGCCTACTCCTGCCCAACCTGTGCGAACGGGCGTCACACGCGTTCGAGGCGCACACAGACAACTTCGCCATCATCGTTGGGCTCTCCGGTCTGGCGCTGCACGCGCTTCTGGAAGGAGCCGCCTTCGGGTCCGGAGGCACGGTCGGTTTGGCGTTCGGGTTGGCCGTGATCCTGCACCGCATCCCGGTCAGCCTGGTCATTTGGTGGCTCATCCGGCCTCGGCACGGCACGTGGGCCGGCGTTGCGGGCGTCGCGACGATCGTGCTCGCGACCCTGATCGGGTACCTGCTCGCCGCAGGCCTGGACGGCGGCCAGCACGGAACCGGCGTCGAGTACTACCAGGCCTTCGTGAGCGGCAGCCTCGTGCACGTGGTCTTTCATCAGGGCCGTCACGATCATCGGCATCACGCGACGAAGAGCATGTGATGCCACGCCCGCCCGAACCGCCGCAAGGCTCGATCAAGTCCTACATCCGCACCGTCCCGGATTACCCTCACGATGGGATTCTCTTCCGAGACGTCACCGGGCTCCTGGAGAATGCTCGCGGGTTGCGTACGGCGGTGGACAGCATGGTGCAGCGGTATACCGGTGCAGGCATCGACCTCGTCGCGGGGATCGAGGCTCGGGGGTTCATCTTCGGCAGCGCCGTCGCCTATCAGTTGGGGGTCGGTTTCATCCCCATTCGCAAAGCCGGTAAGCTGCCGGGTGAAGTTGTTGGCGCGGACTACCAGCTCGAATACGGGACCGACCGCATTGAGATGCACGCGCACGCGATCTCGGAGGGAGACGACGTCCTGCTCGTTGACGACCTGATCGCCACGGGAGGCACCGCATCGGCAGCGGTCGAGCTGATCCGAGGAGTGGGTGGCACCGTCGTCGAGGCCTGCTTCGTCATCGATCTGCCCGACCTCGGAGGCGCGGACCGACTCCGTGCCCTCGGCTGTGACTGCTTCGCGCTTTGCGAGTTCGAGGGCACGTGATCTGCAGGAGTGGGGAGCCCTAGAGATGACTTCTATGTCCAGGCTCTTCGTTTCGGTCATGTGCTGTTGGATGCGGAAATTCGACAGGCGTAGTTCATCGCGGCAATGGTAATGGATGGGCAGGCGCGCGGAAGAGTTGGCTGCCCCCCCCCGCTAGGTCATGATTTGCAGCCACCCTGGCTAGATGCCGCGGCGCGCCGCACATTCTTTCGGTACGTTCCAACTACAGACTCGGGAGGCGTGACTTGAATTCGTGCGTCAGCCGATCGCGGATGCCACGTCTGGGCTCAGCGGTCATCTGCGTCCTCGCCGTGGCCGCCTTTGTGCCAGCCGCGGTTCGAGCCCAGCGCAGCGATATCCCGAGGCTTGCCTCTGGCAATCCTGACATCAACGGCATCTGGCAGGCGCTTGGTAACGCCCACTGGGACATCGAGCCCCACACCGCACGCGCCGCGCTAGCGATGCAGCCAGGCCCGGTCGTTCCCGTACCCAGGCACGAGATCGTGGCTTTCGGCGCAGTTGGTTCGGTCCCCTCAGGCAATGGCATCGTCGTCGGGGGTGAGATCCCCTACCTGCCCGCGGCGCTCACTCTACGGAATGAGAACCGCGAGAACTGGCTCGATCGTGATCCGGAGATCAAGTGCTATCTGCCCGGCGTGCCTAGGGCGACGTACATGCCGTTCCCGTTCCAGATCTTCCAGAGCGAGAGCAAGGTCTTCATGGTGTACGAATACGCCGGTGCCGTGAGAGACATCTATCTCGAGGACCCGGGCCCAGCCCAGATCGACACGTGGATGGGCCAGTCTGTCGGCCGGTGGGAAGGCGACGTCTTCGTGGTCGAGGCCACCGGCTTCAATGGTCAGGCCTGGTTGGACCGGGCGGGCAACCACTTCAGCGCGTCACTAAAAGTGGTCGAGCGGTACACCATGACCGGCCCCGACCACCTGCTTTACGAAGCGACGTTGGAAGACCCGAACACGTTCTCTCGCCCGTGGACCATCAGCTTGCCACTGTACCGCCATATCAACGCGGACGCGCGACTCGGTCAGTTCAAGTGCGTCGAGTTCGTAGAGGAGCTCATCTATGGACATCTCCGCAAGAATCCCATCGGCAGATAGGAGAATGATGGGCCTCGGGCGATTCGTACCGCTTATGCTGCTCGCGGTCGTCTCGATGGCGGCGGTGACGCCAGTGGCCATGGAGGCGCAGCAAAGGAACGACAAGTGGGTCGTGCCGCGCACCGCGGATGGTCACCCGGACCTGCAGGGGAGCTGGTCCAACGCGACCATGACACCGATGCTGCGTCCAGCTGGAGTGGGGCCCGTGCTGACTCCGGAGCAGGTCGCCGCGCTCGAGAGCGGCCAGCAGGACTTCATCCGGGAACAGCTGGCAGACAGTGATCCCGATCGCGGCCTGCCCCCCGTGGGTGGCGAGTTCACAGGGAATCTCCTCTTCGACGCGGGTGGTGGTGCAGTGGGGGGGTACAATTTCTTCTACATCGATGGCGGCGACGACATCGCCGTCTTCAACGGGGAGGCCCGCAGCTCGCTGATCGTCGATCCGCCCGACGGCCGCAGGCCGCCTCTATCGGAGGAGGGCCGGCGTCGCACGGAGGAACGCCTCGCATTCCAGCGACGCATCGGGGAGTACGACAACCCGGAGAGTCGAGGGCTCGCCGAGCGCTGCATCATGTCATTCGGCTCCAACGGCGGCCCGCCGATGCTGCCAAACTATTTCTACAACAACAACTACACGATTGTGCAGACCGCCGACTACGTGATGATCATGACCGAAATGGTTCATGACGTCCGTATCATCCGGCTCGGCACGCCCGAACCACTGCCGGCGCACATGCGTCCATGGATGGGCGACTCGTGGGGTCGGTGGCAGGGTGACACCCTCGTGGTGGAGACAACGAACATCCATCCCGAGCAGAACCTCGCCGGCTATCCCCCGGCCGCCTTCAATCCGTCCGAGAACATCAAAGTCACAGAGCGGTTTACGCGGGCCGACGAGCACACGATCAACTACGAGTTCACCATCGACGACCCCACGATGCTCAGCGGCCCGTTTAGTGGCGAGGTGCCCTTCAAGGCGCTGGACGGGCTCGTGTACGAATACGCGTGCCACGAGGGGAACTACGCGCTCGCCAACGTGTTAAGGGGTGCGCGAGCACAAGAACGTGAAGGCCCTCCCAATCAGCCAGATGCGAGGTAATCACATGCGAAAGACGTACACCGCGTTGACTATAGGCGCCCTGGCTCTCGGCCTGGTGGCAGCTCCGCTCATGGCACACCATGCCTTCGGTGCGGAGTTCGACAAGGACGCTCCGGTTCGACTCGAGGGCAAGATCGTGAAGCTCGAGTGGGTGAACCCACACTCGTGGATCCACCTGGAAATCGAGAAGCCAGACGGCACGAGTGAAGTCTGGATGGTGGAGGGGGGCACACCCAACGTCCTCCTTCGCCGCGGACTCACCCGCGAATGCCTGTCGCCGGGTACCGTGCTCATAGTCGATGGATACCAGGCGAAGGACCACTCGCTGCTGCGTGCCAACGGGCGCGACGTGACGTTCACCGACGGCACCAAGATGTTCTTGGGCTCGTCCGGGACGGGTGCCCCAGGTGACGCCGAGCGCCTGGCTGCACGGCGAGCAAGGGGTAGGTGCTGAGCGACAGATCGGCCTAGGAAACTACTAGGAGAACACGATCGCGTTTACGCTGGTGATGAGGTCCGGGGCACTCATGCGCTCAAGATGCGGACGCGGTTGCCAAACCGCGAGCGGACCCCTCGCATTGGTGTGAGCCCGCCAGGGCCCGTGACTAGTGCTCAACGCCTTTCGGCGTCAACGCGGTTCTCACATGTGTGGCGGGTGCATTCACCGCCCGAAATGGCAGTGCTCAACGCCTTTCGGCATCAACGCAGGACCCATAAGCTGGAGTCGTCGAGCGGCTATTGACAACCACCGACGCCGCCGATTTGTTGAGGCGTTCCAACGCCTTCCCACTGTCTTCCTCGAAAGGTGTGCCATGCGATTCGTCGGCACCGCTCTTGTACTGTTGCTCGCCGCGTGCGCGAGCGCGAGCACGGCAGGCCTGCCCGCTCCCGAACCCATGGGCAACCTTGCGCAGGTGATGCGGGGCATCCTGTTCACGAACTCCAACATCCTGTTCGACGTCCAGTCGATCGATCCCGACAATCCGCCGCCAGTGGCCGCGGGGGTAGGTGCCACGGCGCGCTTCTCCGGAATCTACGGGGGATGGCAGATGATCGAGAACGCGGCGATCGCCTTGGGCGAGGCGGCCAACCTCATCACGATCCCCGGACGCCGTTGCGAGAACGGTCGGCCGGTGCCGTTGTCACAGCCCAATTGGGCCCAGTTCACACAGGGGCTGAAGGACGCGGCGGACGTCATGTTGGTCGCGGCGCGGGCCAAAGATCAAGAAGCCGCGAGTGACGCCACCAACGACGTCGTAGAAGCGTGTTATGTCTGCCACGAGGTGTATCGCGATGTGGAACCACGCTGCACGCCTTGACCGTTTGCCTAACGTCTGACATCAGCCTGGTAGTCGGTGCCCGAACCGGCGGCGCTGAGCCACACCTCGCCGTGTGGATGAGCCCATGAGCCTGCGTAGCTGGTTCGAGTGGATGGACGCATTCCCAAGCAGCATCGCCATGCGCGAGTCGCTCTACGCCTTCCCGGTCTTGTTGACGATCCACGTCATCTCGCTGGTGATGTTCGCCGGGCTCGTCGTGATGATGGACCTACGCCTCCTCGGCGTGGCGTACCGAGGCACTCCCTTCTCTGAGGTCCAGGCGCGGCTCTTTCCGTGGCAGATGGTGGGTATGGCGGTGACCTCCCTCGCCGGACTTCTGCTCTTCTACGCCCAGCCGATGCGTTACTTCGGGAAGGTGCTCTACTGGATCAAGATGGCGTTGATCGTGCTGGCTGGCGTGAACGCACTCCTCTTTCACTTCACGACCTATCGCTCGGTCGCCAAGTGGGATACGGCCGGCCCGCCTCTCGGAGCGAAGGTGGCGGGCGTGCTGTCCCTGGCCATGTGGGCCTGTATCGTGGCCTTCGGCCGATTGACCGCCTACGACTGGTGGACCTTCGAGTAGGCCTCCGATCTCATGCTACTACCTTTCTTCGAGTGGTTGGACACCCTCCGGGTCGGCGACTGGATCAGTAGTTCATCATATGCTGCGCCGTGGATCAACGTGTTCCACTTGCTGGCGCTGGTCATCCTGTTCGGCTCGCTGCTCATCGTCGACGTGCGACTGCTCGGCCGCGGGATGACGCAGCAGCCGGTAGCGAGAGTCGCGCGAGATGCGCGTCCGTGGCTGATCGGAGCACTCATCTGCATGCTGCTCACCGGCATTCCGCAGGTCCTGTCCCTCCCCATCAGAGAGTATCACAGCCCGTTCTTCTGGATGAAGATGCGGCTCCTTCTGGTCGCGTTGATCTTCACCTTCACGCTCCGACACAAGGTGACCATGGCGGACGAGGCGAGGGTGGGGCCGGTCTGGGGCAAGGTCGTGGGGCTCGTGTCCATCGGCCTCTGGACGTTGGTAGCCGTGGAAGGGCGCCTGATCGGACTGCTCTCGTAACGGGTGCTCGCGGTCTCGTACCTCGTCACTACTCCAGTCCGAACGCGAGCGGCACGTTGCCGCGCCGGCCGCCACGGCTCCCGTACCCGGAATTGACGAAGACCATGCCCCCGGCGATGGCCGGACCCGGTCCGAGAATCGAGGCCCTGACTCCCGGAATGCCGTTCACCGTCTCGAAATCGCGGTTGGTGTCGTACTCCCAGAGGAGCGCTCCGTCGGTCGTCGAGAACGCGCGGAAGCCGCCCGTCGTTCGAGTCCGAGAAGACGGCACCCGGCTCACGGCCGCAGCCTGCGCGGCGTCGCAGCCACGCCCGACGCGATGGCGCGTCACGGTTTGGTCGCGGTCAAGGGAGAAGCCAGAGTCAGGGGTGATCTCGGGGATGCTCACGGCGCGACGCCCGCGTATGTTACGGAGAACACATGCCGGGAGGGATCTGTGGAGGACAGCGGCCTCAACGAGTCCGAGGGGGAGGGGGCGAAGGGCGAACTCGCGGGGAAGGCGGGAGACAGACCCTTCAGCCGCCTCGCTCTGGTGTTCGGAGTAGGCTTCGCGGGCATTTTTATCGCATGGACGATCATGCGGACGCTCTCGGAGGGATTCGGCTGGCCGTATTATGGCTGGCCGTAGTTCACGCTCGTCACCATGACCTGAGCCGTCCAATCCACGTTGATCCACCGAGCGACGGGTAGACGCTAGGTTAGTTGGTAGCGGATGCAGGTGCCCCCGCGGTGATCTTGCCGAGGATCGCCTGCATAGTCGAGCGCCTCAGCAACGTTCGTCGCGCTCCGTACCGGTTCGTCCCCAGAAAGATGGTGAGCACGTGCGTGGATTCCACGAACGGCCACACTTAGAGCGACTCGACCAGGCTGACGCTCCAGCCCGTATTGCCCATCCATTCGAGGAAAGGCAGGATCACGAGAGGGGTCGCTAATTCCCCGGTAGTTCGCTGGGCGGAAGCGTCTCGAGCGCGTACGCGGCGTGGCAGCTGCTGCAAACGGCGTAGACCTCGGCACCCGCGTCGAACACGGCAAGAATATTTTGCGCCTCCGCAGCCGCGATGGCTACCCGTCCTACCTGGACCATCGCCAGTGACATGCCGCGCCAAGCCGCTTCGTCCGCGCCGCGACCCTTCATCATCATCAGGTTGCCGGACTCGGCGATGACGTACGCGGCGTTTCGCACCAACTCCCACTCCTCGTCCGTGCTCGGAGCGATCTCGAGCGTGCCGTTCTCGTCGATGATCCACCCCACCGCATCCCAATAGAAGTCGGCGGCAGGCTCCAAGACCGTGTTCATCAACTGCCCGACGTCGGCCACCAGCTCGAACGGAACTGCGTCGGCCGAGTCGGCGGCGTCGGCCGAGCAGGCGGCCAGAACGAGTGGTACGACCAGCCAGATCTGTCGTGTCGTTTTCATTGCGCGCCAAGCTAGTCGGAATGCGGCGATCACGCACTATCTGGCACAGACTCTCCCCCTAGAGCCAATCCTTGAGCTCCTCTGAGTATCGCGAGTAGAGCCAACCAGTTCCCAACAGGCAGAGCCCGAGCACCAAGAACGCCGCCGTCTGTGCGGTGTCCGAAAGCCCACGGGTATCCACGACGAAAACCCTGAGCAGACAGGCGCCCAGTACGACGAGCGCCACGCGACGATGTCGGGCCGACTTGAGGGACGCTGCCGACTCCAAACAAGCTCCGTTGGTCTACTCGCTCGGCAGCCTCACGAAGAAGCCCGCTACCAGGTGGTCGTCCGATCCAGAGGTAGCGATTCCCCCAGGGCCGTGTGACCGGCCCCTCGAGGTCGATCGAGCCGGCCAGCCGTTCGGCCCAGGCATCGACCGAATCGACCCGGATCTGGAGTTCGATCTTGTCATTCGCGGCCCGCTCACCAAACGCGGGCTGGTGCTTCGGATGGCCCACGTCCCAGTGACAGGATCCGGGTCATCCCCCCTCGATCGAACGATTGATCAGGCGGCGAAAGTCGCTCACCGAGGGACGCCCGCGAGGGGTCTGAGTGAAAACCAGGCCAATGATCTCGCGCTCGGGATCGATCCACGCGTCTGTTCCGTCGGAGCCGCCGTGACTGTACGTGCCATCGGTGATGCGCCAGCCATACCCGTAGCCCCCTCCGCCGGAGGTCCCGATTTTGGATGTCGTCATGAGTTCCACCGTCTCCGGCTGGAGGATCCGTACGCCGTCGTAGATGCCGCCGTTCAAGAACATCTGCGCGAAGACGGCATAGTCCCAGGCGGTGGAGATCATGCCACCCGAAGCCCTCGCGAACGGGTACGCCACCGGACCGCCGGGAGTCCCGCCAGGCTCCCACTGGCCGTCGGCGCCCCGCCGATAGTAGGCCGCTCCCATCCGGTCGAGCTTCCCCTCGAGTTGGTGACCCGCTCGGTGGTTGTAGCTGTCCACCATGTCGAGCGGTTCGTAGATCGCGGCCTCGAGATAGGCCTCGAGCAACTCGCCCGAGGCGAGCTCAACCAGCGCCCCCAAGGTGTTGTAGCCCGGGTTGCTGTAGCTGTAGCTCTCACCCGGGGGGGCGGCTGCGCCGACGGACCCGAAGCGGGCCGCCTCTCGCTGAAGCGTGGAGTTCTCCGCCAACGGCTTGAGGAACAGGCTGCTGATGCGCAGACCGGCGGCGTGGGAGAGGAGCTGCCCGATCGTGATGGAGCCCGCCTGGTGATTGTCCCACTCCGGGATGTACTCGCTCACCGCGTCGGCGTAGTCGAGTGCGTCCTGCTCCACCAGCTGCGCGATCGCGGTGGCCACCACTGGCTTGGTGTTGGAAGCCATGCGGAACATGGTATTCCGCTCCATGGGGAGGCGCTCTTCCTTGTCTCTCCACCCCATTGCTTCATGCAGCACCACCCGCCCCTTGCGGGCGACCAAGATCACGGCGCCCACGAGCTCCCCGCGCTGGACAGCTTCCTGGTACATCTCCACGGCCGCGGCCAAACCCGCCGATGACATGCCGACATCTTCAGGCTCGCCATACGAGAGCGTGCGGACCTGCTGGCCGGCGAGGGTCGGTGGGAAGAATCCCACCGCTACGATTGTGGCGATCGCGACTCGCACCGCGATGGGTGTGGTCACTTTCATAGCGATCCTCCTTTGAAGTCACGAAGACCCTCCACCGCGCGCCGCGCCACCGCCAGCTCAGCACACAGCAGCGCACCGCCCGCCGCTCCACGGACCGTGTTGTGCGAAGTCGTCACGAACTTCCAGTCGAGCAACGCGCAAGGGCGAAGCCTTCCGACCGCCACCGCCATGCCATTGCCGAGATCTCGATGCATCCGGGGCTGAGGCTGATCGGGCTCATCGACGTAGACGACGGGACGCGAAGGAGCGGACGGGAGTCCCAGCGCGGTCGGCTCGCCTCGGAACGAATCCCACGCGTCGATGATCGCCTCGGCGCTGACCGCGCGACCGAGCTCGACCGAAATACACAGCGTGTGGCCGTCCACGACAGGCACCCGGTTGCACTGGGCGCTCACGGTCAGCGGCGCCGGCGCGACGAGCCCGTCCGCCAGCTCACCGAGAATCTTCAGAGGCTCGGTCTCCAGCTTCTCTTCTTCACCGGAGATGAAAGGGACGACGTTGTCCACGATCTGGAGGCCGGCGACACCTGGAATGCCGGCGCCAGAAATCGCTTGCAGCGTGACCACGTTCACGCGTTCTACGCCGAACGCCTGGTGAAGCGGCGCAAGCGCGAGCACCATGCCGATCGTAGAGCAGTTCGGGTTGGTGATGATCGCTCCACCTCCGAACGACTGGCGCGCCACCAGATCCAGATGATCCGGGTTGACCTCGGGCACGAGCAACGGCACGTCCGGATCCATGCGGTGGTTCCGGGCGTTCGACACCACCACGTGACCCCGCTCCGCGTACTCCGTCTCGACCGACCCGGCAACCGACGCGTCGAGCGCGGAGAAGAGCAGCCGCTCCTCCAGCGCCGGACCCGTCGCGCGCACCTCCATGCCCGCGACTTCCTCAGGGATCGGCGTCGGAAGGACCCAGCGTGCCACTTCCCCGTAGACACGCCCGGCGGATCGCTCCGAGGCCGTTACCGAGCCCAATCGGAACCACGGGTGCCCGTCGAGCAACGCCAGCATCCGCTGTCCTACGCTGCCAGTGGCGCCCAGCACCGCTACCGGGATTCGCCCCGTCAGTGGCATCACCATTCGACCTAGAAGGCTGTTGAAGAAGTACAGCGGGCCGCCACCCGTGCTAACGCACGGGTACCCGGGATGCCACGGCCCCATATCCTAGGCGGAGCTGCGACGCCATAGCCGTCGCTACGGCTAGGAGCTCCAACGACGGAGATGGGGCCGTGCCACCCCAACCCACAGAGACGTACGATCGTATCAGCCATAGTGTTGGGCACATGGCGGTTGCGCGGTTGATCCATCGTCTCTCCTCGTCGGACCACCGCCTTCGGCGGCGGTGCCCGCTCGGCTACGACTCCTCGTCGTTCCTTGCCTGAACCGCGCAAGCGCCATGTGCGCGGCCCACTGTACTTCTTCAACAGCCTTCTACTTCGTGAACTCTCTAACCGCTGCCAGAATATCGGCAAGGACACCCGCCGCCGTGACCTCCGGACCCGCGCCGGCACCCCTGACCACAACGGGAGTCGGATACCGCGCCGTGCGGATGATAACGACGTTGTCCGTGCCCCGGAGCCCGAAGCAGGGGTGCTCGGGGCCGACAGCGGTAAGACCAACCGTCGCGCCTTCCCGTGAGACCGAGCCCAGGAAGCAGAGGTGTCGTCCTTGCTCGATCGCACTGGCCCGCCGCTGAGCGATGGTCTCGTCGACCCCCCGCGTCTTCGCCATGAACGCGTCGATACCACCGTCCTGCCATCCGTCTCCGGGCAGGAGCAACTCCACGCTGACGTCCGTGGGCTCGATGACCATGCCTGCGACCCGCGCGACGATGAGTAGCTTTCTGACCACGTCCTGCCCGGACAGATCTTCCCTGGGATCGGGCTCGGTGTACCCGCGCGCGCGAGCTTCGGCAAGCGCCTCGCTGAAGCTCTGTCCCGCCATGACCTCGCCGAGCACGAAGCCGAGCGTGCCCGAGAACACACCCTCCACCGACACGATCTCGTCACCTGTCGCCACGAGGTCGCTGATGGTGCGTAGGACAGGGAGCCCGGCGCCGACAGTCGTCTCGAAGTAGGCACGCACACCGCCCGCTGCCGGATTCGTGAGCGCCCGATAACGAGCCATCGAACCGGAGAAGGCGCGCTTGTTAGCTGCGACGACGGCGGCCCCCGAGGCCAAGAGCTCCTCATACCGCGCGGAGACCTCTTCGCTGGCGGTGCAGTCCACGAAGATCCTGGGGCCCCTGGTGGGCTCGAGCGCCTGTTCGATGACGGCGTCGGCCGGGCGGTCGCTCCCTTCCAACTGCCGCTGCCAGTCGGCGATCGGGACTCCGCTCCCGTCGAGTAGGCCACGCCGGCTGCTCGCGACCCCGACCAAGCGAAGCACCGTCCCCCCTCGCTTGTCACACCTATCCGCCATCTCTTCGATCTGGGTCAGGAGTGCTGCGCCCACGTTGCCCACGCCAGCCAGAAAAACCCGCGCGGTCGACGCACGCGGCTGGAAGAAGGCGTCGTGAAGCGCCTGGAGCGCCCGGACCTCGTCAGACTTCGCCACGACGACCGAGATGTTGAGCTCCGAGGAGCCCTGCGCGATCGCGTGAACGTTGACTCCACACTCACCCAGCACGGAGAAGAGCCGGCCTGCGATACCCGGGGTGTCACGCATTGCTTCGCCGACGGCGGCGATGATCGAGAGATCTTCCTCGACGATGAGATCTTCGATGATGCCAACGGTCCGCTCCAGACTGAACTCGTCCTCCACGCTCTTACGTGCGCGCGCGACCGAGGCCGGGGACACCGCGAAGCAGATCGAGTGTTCGCTCGACGCCTGGCTGATGAGGATGACGCTTATCTCGTCGCGGGCCAGAGCCTGGAAGAGCCGTGCGGCCACGCCGGGCACGCCCACCATCCCGTCCCCCTCCAGGCGTAGCAGCGCGACGTCGTTGATCGATGAGATCCCGCGCACCGGTCCTGCCGTCGCTGCCGCCGCATCCTCGCCAACATGGGTGCCGTCGAACTCGACGTTGAACGTGTTGCGGATGACGAGGGGGATCCGCCGCTCCCGGGCCGGATGAACCGACGGCGGAAAGACGACCTTGGCCCCGAAGTGCGACAGCTCCATGAGTTCCTCGTACGACAGCTCCGCCAAGGGGAATGCCTGCGGCACGAGCCTGGGATCGGCGCTCATCACGCCGTCGACGTCGGTCCATATCTCGAGGCGGTCCGCGGACAGGTCGGCTCCCAAAAGAGCGGCGGTGTAGTCCGAGCCGCCCCTGCCCAATGTCGTGGTCTCGCCATCGGGGCTGGAGGCGATGAAGCCCGTGACTACTTGCATCGTGTCGGTCGCGGCGAAGTGCCCTCGCACGCGTTCGGCGGTCGCTTCCCGATCGACCCGGGCGCTTCCGAAGGCATCGTCAGTGACGATGAGAGCGCGGGCGTCACACGCCTCGGCGTCCATCCCCGACTTCCGTAGCGTGGCGGCGAGCAGCGCTGAGGAGACCAGCTCTCCGAACGCCAGTACCGCGTCGAGCGTACGCGCGGTGCACTCGCGCACGAGCGAGATCCCGTGGAGCCTGTCCTCGAGCTCCTCGGCCCAGGCCCGGTACGCGGCCTGCACTCGCTCGCGGTCTTGCTCGGCCACCAGCGACGCCAGCAACTCGTCGTGCGAAGCGATGACGCGATCGAGCACGGCCAGATAGGCTTCGTCCCCCTGCGCAGCAAGCGCCGAGGCGTCGGTCAGGTCGTTCGTCACGCCACCCACGGCGGAGACGACAACCACGACGCGGGCGTCTTCGTTTGCCCGTGTCACGATCTGGCCCACGCGTCCGATGCGCTCAGCCGAAGCGAGCGACGTGCCGCCGAACTTGAGTACGTGTAAGGGAGTCACACTGCCCCTCAGACCGGCTTCCGGCGATTCCGGAGCAGCGTCATCGCCCAGTTGAGCCTCCCGAGCCTCGTCTCTTCCTTCTTGGCCTCTCGGATCGAACCGGCCATCTCCTTCCGATGCGTGAATGAAAGGCTGTCGAAGAACTCACTCGCCCACCCCCTCGACCCTCCTCGATGACGCCGTCGAAGACCTGGTCAGCCATGACTGTGCCGTGCGTGCCGGCCCCTCAGCCGATCAACGCCTGGTAGACCAGCTTCTTGAATTGGTTGCGGAAGGCAATATCACGGCTCGGGCGGATCTGAATCATGAAGACGCCGATCAACTCCTCCACCGGATCCACCCAGAACGAGGTCCCGGCTACTCCAAACCAGTAGAATTCGCCCACCGACCCCGACATCCCGTCGAGACCCGCCTGCTTCCTCACCGTGAAGCCGAGACCGAAGCCCCAACCCGGGGAGAGCCAGCTGGTCGGCACGTCGCCGAGATGGTCGACCGTCATCAGCTCGATCGTCTTGCGGCCCAGGATCCGAACGCCCTCCAACTCGCCACCGTTGAGGAGCATCTGCGCGAAGCGCAGGTAGTCCGCCGCCGTACCCGCGAGGCCACCCCCACCGGAGAACATCGTGACCGCCTCCGTATACCCGGTCGTATCACCCAGCGCCAACGAGCGCTCTGGGCCGGTGTGCCCGTACAGGCGGCTCAAGCGGTCGCGCTTCGAGGCCGGCACGAAAAAGCCGGTGTCCACCATGCCGAGAGGCTCGAAGATGCGCTCCCGGAGGAAGACGTCGAACGGCTGACCTGACACGACCTCCACCAGCCGACCGAGCACGTCTGCCGACACGCTGTAGTTCCACTGGGTACCGGGCTGATAGACGAGCGGGATCTGGCTCAACTCGGTCACCATGTCCGCGATCGTTGCCTGGCCCAGGACGTTCTGGCGCCGGTAGAGTTGGTCGACCGCCGTGTTCGAGAAGATCCCGTAACTGAGTCCCGACGTGTGTCGCAGAAGGTCCTGGATCGTGACGGCGCGGCGCGCGCGCTCGGTGGGGATGTCGTCGGGGGACGGCTGTCCGGCGAGCTGCGCCACACGGAGCTGAGAGAGCTCGGGGATGAACCGACCGATCGGGTCGGACAAGAAAAAGTGCCCTTCTTCGTGCAGCATCATGACCGCCACGCTCGTGATCGGCTTGGTCATCGAGAAGATGCGGAAGATGTCGTCCACCTCGAGGGCGTCTCCAGCCGCCATGTCGCGGCTACCCCACTGGTCGACGTACACGAGTCGACCCCGCCTCGCCACCATGCCGATCGCGCCCGCGATGCGACCGTCGTCCACATAACCTTGGAAGACCTCACCGATTCGCTGCAAGCGCACCGACGATAGGCCGACTTCTTCGGGCTCGGCGACCGGCAAGGGCTGTCCCGCCAGAGGAGCGGCGAGGAGAGTGCAGAGTCCGAGAGCGAGCGTCGCTTTACGAACCATCGGAAGCCTCGTCCTGAATCGCCTGGCGGACCAACGCCCGAATCCGTTGCCTCAACCTTCCCGGGTTCGCCGGCGAGCTCTGCCACATCGTGACCACGATCGTCTCGGTACTGGGATCGACCCAAAACTCGGTTCCGGCGCTCCCGTCCCAGCGGTACTCGCCGGCGTGTGCGCCCTCTTCGGCCGCCTCGGCATCGACGACGATGCTCACGTTGGCGAGCGCCCAGCCCGAGCCGCCCCGGCGAGTCGCCAGGATCGATTCGCTCAATCCGTTCCGGGTCATGCGTGCCACTGTGGACTCACGGAGAATGCGCACACCGTCCAGCGTTCCGCCGCTCAGAAGCATCTGCGCCAAGCGCAGGAAGTCCGGCACGGTCGAGACTAGGCCGACAGCTCCCTCGAGCAGCGCGGGCGACTCGGTGAACGGGACCTCCTCGATGCGATGCGGGCTCAGGGGCGTACCCTCGGAGGACGCGTAGACGGCGGTGAACCTGCCGCGCTGCTCGGGCGTGACCCAGAAGCGCGTGTCGACCATGCCCAGGGGCTCGAAGACACGCTCTTCGAGGAAGACGTCGAACGGCTGCCCAGACCAAATCTCGACGAGACGTCCCAGCACCGTCGGAGAGGCGCTGTAGCGGAAGCGGATACCGGGATCGTCCCTCAATGGCACCCGCACGATGTTGTCGACGAACTCAGGAAGCGTGATGGCGCGGGAGCGTACACCGGCTTCCCGGTACTCCCTGGAAGAGCGATGACTCAGGCCGGCTGTGTGCAGGAACAGATCCTCGACCCTGATCGGACGAGAGGGAGCGCGGGTCGACCCATCTTCTTTCAGCACGACGACCTCGCCGAACTGTGGCAGGAAGTCCGACACCGGGTCGGAGAGATCGAACCGCCCCTCCTCGAGGAGGATCATCGCGGCGATCGCCGTCACCGCCTTGGTCATCGAGTAGATACGAAAGAGAGACCGCTCCGTCATCGGGGCACCGGTCTCGAGGTCCTGAACGCCGACCGACTCCAGGTACGCGAGCCGACCCCGCCGCGCGACGGCTACTACTGCTCCGGCGATCCGCTGTGCGGCGACGAATTCCTCGAGTAGATCGGTCACTTGATCGAGCCGTGGCGCGGCGAGACCGACGGCTTCGGGGGCCACGCGCGGGAGCGGCTCTTGGGCGTCGACAGCCACAGTCGCCATCAAGAGGCACAGCAACGGCCACACGCCTCGGCTTTCCTTCAGTATCACGCCTTACGCTCCTTCTGCTCGGGGCACCTCCTGCCAACTGCTCGGGCACTTCCTGCGAACGTACGAGTGGCTTGACGGGGAGTCCAACGAGCTGGCTGCCTCATTTCGTTGGTGCTTGAGTGCCAAGGACCCGCATCACAGCCTGCGACGTTCACAACGTGGCAGCGAAGAACCAGGCCTTCCTGGATCTGGAGATCGTGCGCGAGGACGAGGGAAGGATGCCCGCGCCGGGCCCGCTATGGACGGACGACTTCAGCAGCCTCTTCGGGATCGTGGAGGTCAACGACTGGCGCGCCTGAAACAGCCACGTTTCCTTTCTGGGCTACCACCTCTGAGGAAGATCCGTGGGAATAAATAGGCAGGAGCCTGTGGCGGATCGGCGACGTGGATTCGTGCTCGCTTTCGTCGTCATGATGCTGTTTGCCATCTCGGTGGCGGGGGCGACCGGGTACCTGGTCGTCAGAAGCGAGTTCATGATGGCCAAGTACAGTGCGCAGAGCGCCGAGGCGCTCGCGGTCGCGCGGGCCGGCCTCCATCGCTTCGTCGCCGAGCAGTTTGGTGTTGTGGGCGACTCGGTATTGTACGCGATCGGCGATGGCATCGTGACCATCACGTCGCGGAAACTGATGGAACAGGACTCGATCACTCACCTCTACTACATCCGCTCCGAAGCCCAAGTCAGCGATGTGTTCTCCACGGATATCCCCGCCACGAGGGTGGTCGCAGCGTACGCTATCCACCACGTGCGTCCCCTCGCCCACCACGCCGCGCTGGTCGTTACCATACCCACGCTCGATTTCGGCGTAGGCGGCACGGACGTGCACGGGGTTGACTCCTCGACCGCCGGCGACTGCCCCGGCGGGGGCGCCTCCTCGATCACCGGGGCGATCGCGCTCGAGGACGTGACGGGCGGCAATCTGGAGGGCAGTCCCACGGAAGAGGCCTGGGGCACGTATCAGGCGATGTACGATTCGGTGGGGCTTCGCTGGGACGTCCTGTCCGACAGCAACTTCGTCGTCGACTTCCACCAGACCACGCCGCCCGACTTCGCAGCGCTTCCGGCGGACTCGTACCCGGTGACCCGCTACCCCGGGAGCAACACCTTCACCAGCGCTTGGAACGGCAGGGGCGTCCTCATCGTCACAGGGGCGTTCGGCGCGGACAACAGCTTCCGCTGGGAGGGTATCATCCTGGCGGGGGAGATCACACAATCGTCGAACGTGGACGGTCAAATCCGCGGGATGCTCGTCGGGGGACTGAACGGCCAAAATCCGGGGGGCACGCTCACTTGGGGCGCCGACAATTATTACTTCTCGTGCTACGTGTATAAGGCGAACGAGTCGCTGTCGTATCTGGAGCTCATCGAGAACACCGTCTTCGAAGTGAACTAGCGCGCTGGCCAGTCACGACCTGAGTCCTGAGTCGAGCGCCTCGGTTACAAGGGAGCTGTCGGATGCCTGACGGATCCATGAGCCAGCGGATTAGACGTTTCGCCGGGGAGCTGAAGCGGCGGCGTGTGGTTCGCGTGTTCCTGGCGTATGCGGCCATCGGATACGTGGTGGCCGAAGGGGCGGGCATCTTCTTCCCCGCGCTCGGTTTCGACGATTGGACGGTCAACCTCGTGGCCGTCCTCGTTGTCCTCGGCCTCCCCGTGGCGCTGACGCTGGCCTGGGCATTCGACGTGGTACCAGACCCGGGTGCCGATCATAGCGGAGCACAGGACGAAGCGATCGAGCCGGCGGAGGATGTTCGGGACCTCCCGAGTCCGGCTCAGGTGGCGTCACTCATCGAGCCGGCGCGTTCGGTTTCGGACCTCGAGGGCGAGACCGTTCTCCACTACGAGATCCTGGAGAAGCTGGGCGGGGGGGGGATGGGCGTCGTGTACAAGGCCCGGGACACCCGCCTGGGGAGGACGGTGGCGCTCAAGTTCCTGTCGGCCCACCTGCTCTCGGATCGTGAGGCCAGGGCGCGCTTTGTGGTGGAGGCGCAGGCCGCGGCGTCCCTCGACCACCCCAACCTCTGCACGATCCACGAGATCGGCGAGGCGGACGACGGCCGTATGCACATCGCCATGGCCTACTACGAGGGCGAAACGCTACAGCGGCGAATCGGCCGGGGCCAGATCGGCGTGGCAGACGCGCTCGGGATTACGGCCCAGATCAGCCGTGGGCTCGCGCGAGCCGCCGAGCAGGGCATCATCCACCGGGACATCAAACCGGGGAACGTGATGCTGACCGTGGACGGCACGGTCAAGATCGTCGACTTCGGGCTGGCCAAGATGATGGGCGGCGATCTGACGCGAACCGGAGCCCGCATGGGCACGGTGTCGTACATGAGCCCGGAGCAGACCCGCGGCGACACCGTGGACCAGCGCACCGACGTCTGGTCCATCGGGGTCGTGCTCTACGAGATGCTCTCAGGCAAGCGTCCGTTCCGGGGCGGCTCCGACCAGGCCATCATCCACTCGATCCTGCACGACACCCCCGTACCCCTCGACGAGGCGGTGCCGGGCCTGCCGCCCAGCGTGACCGCGCTGGTCGAACGCGCCATGCACAAGGATCCTGTACGACGATATCCCGACGCGGCGAGTCTGCTCAAGGACGTGGAGCGGCTGATCGCCGACCCGGAGAGCCGCAGTCCCATGGACTCGACGCCCAGCCTGCCACCCGAGGGGGAGCGGCGTCTCATCACCGTCCTCGCTTTCGCCATCAGCGGATTCGAGAGGCTTCTGGATACGCTCGAACCGGAGGCGGTCGATGAGGAGTTGGCGCAGCTTCGGGCCCGCGTGCAGGGCGTAGTCGAGGACTATGGGGGCGTGTTGAACGAGTTCTCCGAGGACCAGATGATCGCCTTGTTCGGCGTGCCGGTGACCCACGAGGACGACGCCTTACGAGCCGTTCGGGCAGCGCTGGAGATCACAAAAGCCCACGGCGTGGACAGAGGAATCGAATTGCGCTGTGCGGTGGGCTCGGGGAACGTGGCTATCCAGGCCACTGAAGCGGGCGAACGCCGCTATCGGGTCGGCGGCACTGTGGGAAGAGACGTTGCCCGCTTGGCCGCCGCCGCCGCCAGCGGCGAGATCCTGGTTTCCGCCGAGCTGTCCCGCACGGTGGTTCCGTTCGTGGATACGGAGGAACGAGCGCCGGTCACGCTGTCGTCGGACGGACCGCCTGTGACGCCGCTGGCCGTGCTCGGCGAATCCGAGGCCGACAGCCGCCTCGACGCATCGATGCCGGGCCGGCTGACGCGTTTCGTCGGGCGGAAGGACGAGCTCAGCACACTGATGCGGGCCCTCGAGGGCGCGAACTCGGGGGCGGGTCGCGTGGTCTCGGTACTCGGGGACGCCGGAGTGGGAAAGAGCCGACTCCTCCACGAGTTCCGAAGCTCGTTGGCTGACGACAGCATCCGCTACGTGCAGGGCCGCTGCCACGCCAACGGCAGCCTAACCCCGTTCCTCCCCTTCATCGAGTGTGTGAAGGCCATGCTCGGGACCGCCCGGTCCCAGGAGGAGCAGGCGCACGACCATGTCGTGGAGAGAACCCGGTCGCTGGCCTCCGAGCTCGAGATCTACATTCCCGTGCTCCTCCACCTACTGTCCATCGAGAGCGACGAGTACCGCCTGCCGGACTACCTGGCCGGCGAAGACCTGCGAGCGACAGTCGCCGAGGCGCTGGTCTCTCTGTTCACCCTGGGGTCTCGGGGCCAGCCGTTGGTGATGCTGCTCGAGGACTGGCACTGGTCCGACGGCGGATCCAGCGACGTGCTCGACCAGTTGGCTGAGATGGTGTCGGCGTACCCCCTGCTCGTGGTCGTCACGGCCCGACCGGAACTGGACGCGCAGCGCCCATCCCCCCGGGGCCAGATTCACCTGGACCTGGCGCCACTGGACCCGACGTCAGCGGTGGAGGTCATGCGGGCCTCGCTCGAGGGCGCGCGCGTGCCGGTGGAGCTCGCCGAACGCATCGGGGAGAAGACCGGCGGCAACCCGTTCTTCATCGAAGAGCTCTGCCACGCGTTCCTGGAGAGCGGAACCATCGTCGTGGAGGGTGGCGAGGCCCGCCTGGACGGGTCGCTCGATCGCCTGGCCATTCCCGACACCGTGCAGGCCGTGCTGAAGACGCGGCTGGATCGCCTCGATCCCGAAGCCAGGGAAGTACTCCGGAGCGCTTCGGTCATCGGCCGACAGTTCGGCCTCGAGCTCCTGGGCCGCATCGTACCTTCCCCCTCCCGCCTGGAGGGGGCGCTGAACGGGCTGAGGGCCGCAGGCCTGATCCAACGCACCAGCCTGGTGCCGGAGCCCACCTACCGCTTCAAGCACGCTCTCACGCTGGATGTGACCTACGACAGCCTACTGGAGCGCCAGCGCAAGGAACGGCACGCGCTGGTGGGCCAGGCGATGGAGACGATCTACGAGGATCGCCTGGATGAGTTCTCCGAGCGGCTCGCCAACCACTTCGCCGGCGCCGAGCATTGGGACCGCGCGGTGCGGTACGGATTTGTGGCTGCCGAGCGAGCGGCCAGCGTGTGGCGCATCGAAGCGGCCGTCGGCATGCTCGAGCGCATCCACGAGTGGGTCGAGCGTCGCGGAGGAGACGACTCCGAGCGCCGGGCGACCCTGGTCCGTCTTCTCCTGGATGAGGAGCGTCACCTCGAGACGCTGGGTCGCCGCAGTCGCCAGCAGGCCGTCATCGACGAGCTGTTGACGCTTGTTCCGGACGAGCCTACGGCCGAGCAGGCCACGGTCCTCGTTCGGCAGGGCGAGTTGTGCACGCTGATGGAGCGGCACGACGCGGCCGAGCAGGCCTTCGCGGCGGCCATCGAGGTCGCCGACGCCTGCCAGGCCGACGACGAGAGAGCTATGGCGCTCCGCGGCGTGGGTCACCGCTTCTGGCGCCTCGGCATGTACGACGAAGCCGTGGCTCCCCTGACCGAGGTCGTGGAGCACGACCGCCAGGGCGCGCACTCGGAGGTTCTGCTGCGCGACCTGATCAACCTGGGGCGGGTCCGTCGGGAGCAGGGTGATTGGGACGAGGCTCAGACCATAGGTGATGAGGTCCGTGCCCTGGCGGAGTCCACGGCGAACCCTATGAGCCGGCAGTACGCGTACAACTACATGGGCCATCTGTTTCGTGCGATGGGCCGAAGCGAGGAAGCGCTCGAGGCGTTCGCCCAGAGCATCGCGACCACGACCGAGGCCCACCTACACGTGTCGCAGTCCTTCAACCTCCTGGCCATGGCGGCGATCCATCTGGAGATCGGCCAAACCGAAGAGTCTCTAGCCGCTTACGAGGAAGGCATCCGCCTCTCGCGCCGCGCCAGCCGTGCGGACAATCTGGCCCACGCCTTGAGCCTCCAGGCCGACGCATTCATGACCACCGGAAGAGCCGATGATGCGGTGCCCGTCTACGAGGAGGCCGTGGCGATCCTGAGTCAGCTCGCCACCGACGGCACGCTGTCGGAAACCATGGGCAAGCTGGCGAAAGCATGCGAAGCCGCCGGACGGACCGACGCACCCGCCGCCTGGCGGCGGGTCAAGGAAGTGCGTGTCACGCTGGACGACCGGGCCGGGGCGTTGGAGGCCGCGGAGCATGAGGCACGGCTGCAGGCGGGAAACGCGGACACCGCACGCCAACTCCAGGAGGCCGCGCTGGACATGGCCACTGCGCTGGGAGACGCCGCCGCGGAGGCCCGGATTCGGAACGACCTGGCGATCCTCGCCTGGCGTGGCGGAGACCTCGAGGGCGCCAGCTCCCAGTACGAGGCAGCGGCAAAGCGCCTGCGAAGCGACGACGAACGGGACGGATTGGGCGTAGTGCTGAACGGGTGGGGCGCCGTACTCGCCAAGCTAGGCCACCACGCCGACGCCCGGTCCGTGCTTCTCGAGGCCCTGGAGGCCAACCAACGGGTGGAGGACGTGGCCCGGGAGGCAGACAGCCTGGCGGCCCTCGGCGCATCGTTTCGGGCGTCGGACGACTTGACGAGGGCATATGATTGGTACGATCAATGCCTTGAGAAGCGTCGGGCAGCCAACGACCGAGCGGGCGAGGGGTGGGCCCTTCACCGGTTGGCCGAGTTGTCCGTGGAGGCCGAAGCCCCCGAGCGGGCGGAAGCGTTCGCCGCCGAGGCCCTCACGATTGCCCGAGAGATCCACGACACCGAGCTCGAAGCCCTCTGCGGGGCAGACCCCAAGGGTCCTCACATCCTACCTGATTGACTACCAAGGAGCAGCAAAGCATGCCGCGCTACATCATCGAAAGGGAGGTGGGCGACATCAACCTCGAAGACTTGCCTGCCGTGGGCCGCAAGTCCAATGAAGTTCTGGACAGCATGGACGGCGTAGTCTGGATCCGGAGCTATATCTCAGAGGCCGAGGGCAAGATCTACTGCGAGTACGAGGCGCCTGACCCAGAGGCCGTGTACGAGCACGCCCGCCGGGCAGGTCTGCCCGCGAACAAGGTCTCGGAGATCGCCATGGTGATCGAGCCGTCCATGTTCCGATAGCCTCAGCTGTACCGGCGTATACCGTACCCATGTCGAACGACGTCACGCCGCACGCTGCGCAGCAGGCGACGAGGATACCACCATCGATAATGAGCGACGGTGCGCCGAGCGGCTATCCCCTTTCGGTGGGTGTCTAGTTCCGGCGGATACCGCTCTACCCAGCATGGATGATACCCGATGAATGCTCGCGTCGCCGCCGCCGTTTTTTGCCTCGCCGTGGCGGGGACGGGTCGCTCAGGCGCCCAGGAAGCGCCGCGATCGTACGTGGTTGACCGGGAGCGATCGTCGCTATTCCTGGTAACGCACAGGGCGGGGTTGCTCTCGTTCTTCGGCCATGAGCACGCCATCGTTCCCGGAGAATGGAGAGCAGAGATGTGCCTCGCTGAGCCAATCCCTCGGTCGGCCCACGGGAAGGTTGTAATACAGTCCAGATCCCTCGTGATCGATAGCGACTCCGCCCGCGCACTTGCCGGGCTCGGCGGCGGGCCCGGCGAGGACGACGTCTTGGAGATCCAGCGTAAGATGCTGGATGCCGAACACCTCGATGCCCAGGCGTACCCAGAGATCGTGCTCACGATCGATTCAGTCGCGTCAGACAGGGAAAGCAGCCTGGTTGGATACGGTCGATTCACGCTCCACGGCATCACTCGGGATGTCTCGGTGCCCATGCGAATCGAGTCGCCGAACGACGGGACAACACGGCTCAGCGGAGTCCTGAGGGTCCGCCAGCGGGACTTCGGCATCGAACCTGAGTCCACGGCTGGTCTCGTGAAGGTGTCCAACGATGTGGATCTGCACTTCCTACTTGTTGCGGTGCCAACCGATCAGCCATGTACGGACGGCGAACCATGATCAGCTTCGGCGATCGTGCACAGACACTCTTCCCGACAGACGGTGTGAGCGGCGCCTAACCAACGCTTGCCGCTGTCGCGGGATACGTTGTGGTACGCGCAACACGCCTCCGGCGCGTCGCAATTGGTAGTCGTGAAGGTCGCGCAGGAGAAGCCTTCCTCCCCCGACAACGACAAGAGTCGCTCCGCCAGTTCAACGAGTGACGGCCCATCGAGCTCCGACCTGGGAGAGTACGCCGGCTCTGAGGTCGGGACCGAGAACTTTCGTGTGAACGGACACACCTCCTGGCAGACCTGCCGGTATACCTGTTTTGAGATTCCGTTGCGGACGGGGCGCCGAACCGTCAGGAAGACAAGGGATGAGGCGCAAAGGAATCCCCCAATACAAGGCGGATGAGGGTATCGCGGTGCACGAGAGTCAACCCAGGAAGTCCAGTGTCCTCTTCACGCGGTGTTTGATGGTGTGTTCCACCTGCTGGCGCCTGGGGATCCGGCCGAGTCGATTTTGGAGCCTCGTGATTTCCTCATCAAGGACCCGGGGGATTCGGTCGGCCATCCTCTCAACGGTGCTCAGTACCAGTGACTTGCCGATCCCGATATCCGATGCCAATTGCACCCAGTTGTTCTTATCGACGGCCCCGGGGTCGAATTGCCCACCGACCGACATCGCCATCCGGTGGTCGAAGGGATAAGCTCCGGTGCAGACAAGATCGTAAAACGGGGCAAGTTCAGGCTGCCCCTCCGCCGTTCGTAGGATGGAGACGTTTTTCGCGTGCGCATCCGCGTTATGCACGAGGACATTAAAGGCGACCCAGTCCAGCAGCGTTGTGGCGGCGGTGAGTGGATCAGCGACCTCTCGTCTCACGAGGTCGAAAACCGTCTGTAGCGACGGGCCTCCTTCGCTTTCGTACTTGGTGTCGGGTGGAAGTCCGGTGGCCTGGCACAGGTCCTGTTGATGCAGCCGCAAAACCTGGCCGTCCGTTACCTCCCGGTCGTAGCGAGCCACGAGCAACACTCTGGTTTCACCCAGAGTGATGACCTCGTGGTCGACCACAGGCAATCCGACCGCCGCTGCCAGCGAGAGCATGAGCGCTTCGTTTTCTACGAGGCCTTTGTAGTCGGAGTTGGGTAGCTTCAGAACGTGCGTACTCGGTCGCCCGTCAAGGGGAACGGCCAGCCCATCATCCGTTTCGATCACCGCCAATTTGTTTTGGGCTCCGGCGAGTGAGAGGCGAATACGCTTCCCCGGAAGGAAGAGACCCGCGAACCCTGCCTTCGTCCCTAGCCGTTCACCGTCTTCTGCAGTGAGCCGGAGAAAGTCGGGGCCGGCGATGGCTTGCGGCTCCTCGTCGGGATCTGTGATCTCCAAGGAGCCGGCACAGTCGGCTCCGAACATTCTCAGGAAAGCGAAATCGTTTTCGGGTGAGATGCCCGCGCTTCCGGCGATGCGCTCCCGCGCCCCGGCTTCGGGCAGTAGGTTGCTGAAGAATGAAGTCTCGTGTGCCCCCTGGGCCAGAGGGAGGCTCGTCGCGAGGGCGAACCCGGGTTTCGCCAACCAGCTGTCGGCATATTCGAACAACAGGCCTCCGCTGCTCGTGCGGGTGATCGTCCCGACATCACGCCCGAAGTGGCGAACGACCAGGAGGCCGAGATTCATGATCGCTCATCCAACAGGTTGCCGCCGCTACGCGTGGCCAGGACCAGCGTCAGGCCGAAGCGGTCGAGGACCCTGAAGACGAGCCCGATTTCGGCAGTCGGCTTGCCCCGTTCGAGTTCAGAGAGGAAGCGCTCGCCGACACCGGCCAGGGCGGCCGCATCGACCTGCGATAATCCTCGAGATTTGCGGTAGGCACGCAGTAATCTTCCCAGGTCGGCTGTGTTTCGGATTTGGCCCTCAGTCGTCATGGCGCTCTTCCCGTACGGTAGGGCATTGGGGCTTTAACACCTCAAAGAACGAATTCATCCCGTACGGGAATATTGTATGTCTTCGCGCCCTTGTCCAGGGAAAGCGTCCCGTACGGGAGGTATTGTCAACTTGAGCCTGGCCGCTGCAGACTCCATCCATGAAAACGACTACCAACAACAGCGTTGTTGCATGGCTCGGAGCAGAGGACAGATCCCCCGTCCCCCGAGCGGGATTCACGCCACTCGGTAGCTGTCGGGCATCCCGAGACGGGTCATCGTGTTGAGAATCGCGCTCGCCAACCGTACCTCGACTCGTTGTCCGTCGAAGGTTCGGCTTCTGATACTTCGACCGATCATCGTCTTGTATCGGAAGACGGTATTCTCCACCAGGCTGCGCGTGCTGTAACCGGAGCGCGTGTGCCACTTGCGTCGACCGAGCTCCCGGATCGAGCGGATGTTGCGGTTCCTCTCCTTACTGTACTGTGCGGCTGAGGGCCTCGGATTCAGCTGAGCCTCGCGTCCAGGTGGAATGAGCACTCTCACAGCGTGGCCTTCACCCTTCACCTGGGCCGCCTCGTAAACGGCCGCCGCATCGTAGGCCCCGTCGGCCGAGACGGATGCTATCCGATCGTCGATCTGCTCGATGAGGACAGGCACCCGCGCACAATCGGCTGTCCGTCGGCCAGTCAGATCCGAGCCGACGATCTCACCGGTACGGGCATCAACCGCGAGGTGCAGCTTCCTCCAAGCCCTGTTCTTTGGCGGCTTCCGTAGATGCCCGACGTGAATCCTGAGCCCCGTACTGTCGATCAACAGGTGGATCGGTCGATCCGTGCCCAAGAATCCGCGCGGATCGAGTTTTCGCGGAGGACGGGTTCCCAGCCACCAGGGTCCCCAGGGGACTCTCACCCCCAAGTCACTTCCCGCTTGGCTTTCGCCGCACGGTTATATCGCCCGCTATACGGCGGGCCGCGCCATGCCTGGCGCACGCCGGTACGCCAAGCAAAAGAAAAAGGTTCCGTGGCTCGAATCGCTCTGTGTCTTCAGGCAAGGCCAGGACCTACCGCCTATAGTATTCCAGAGGAGCACCTCGATCCGGCAAGCTTTGCGCTCTTCGTGGAGTACGATTGCCAAGCCCACGAAGTGGGTGCCGATGAACTCGAAGAAGTATTGCGCGAGCTCATTGTATCCGAGCGCGCGAACCCTCAGTTCCGAGAGCAACTCCAGCGCGCCATCGAGTCTGACCAATACCGGACGTCAGCTGAGAAGCAGGCTCAAGACGCGCGGATCCATCACCAGAGTCTGGAGCGCCAGAGAAGCGCGATCGTCGATTCTGAGATCGATGCAGTGGTGGCCGGACGGAACCCAGAGCCATATCGCGAGAAGCTGTCATTGATCGAGACGCAACTGAGGGAAGCGAAAGCCGCCCTTGACGAGGCGAATCGGACACTCGCATCGCACAAGACCGCTTGGACACGAACGGAGGAGATCCTCGATGAAACGGCCGGCATCGATCAGATGTGGGATTCGCTGACGCTCGCAGAGAAGGGCGTTATCTACAAACACTGGGTCGTGGCAGTCTTCATAGCAGTTCGAAGAATCGAAGGCCGAAAGCGAGGCCATCCTCGTACCGCGATCGTCTACCTCGCCTCTGACCCGCTTGATCCACGCTTGGTCCCGCTCGGTGGGGACAGCGCGAATTCGATCTCTCCCCTAACCCAGTCGTCGGCCTCATCTGCTGCCCGCTCTGAGAGCAATGAGATCGCCTCGGGGGAGCCTACAGTCCCCAGTGCCCAAGCAGCGTGTCCGCGCACGAGCGAGGCCGGATCCACCAATGCCCTAGCGAGCACCGCTACCCCCGAAGGTGACCCCCAATTGCCCAACGCCACGCACACGTTGCGAAGCAGCCCCTTACGCCCGGCCCTGAGTACCGGAGAGCCCGCGAAAGCCCGACGGAATCCCCGCCCCGACAACGACAAGAGCCTCTCCGCCAACTCTACGAGCGGCGGTCCGTCGAACTCAGGTCTCGCAGAGTACGCGGGCTCCTCCGAGGGCACAGAAAATTTACGGCTGAATGGACAGACCTCCTGGCAGATGTCACACCCGTAAACGCGGTTCCCGATGTCGGGTCGCAACTCCGCGGGGATCGGGCCGCGGAGCTCGATGGTCAGATAGGAGATGCACCGCCTCGCGTCGATGATGGGCGCGCCGCTCTCGTCACGGCCCAGCAACGCGCCGGTCGGGCACGCGTCGAGGCACGCCTGACATGTCCCGCAACGATCCTCCACGAACGGCTCGTCCGGAGGCAACTCTAAGTCGAGCAGTAGCAGACCCACGAAGAAGTAGGAGCCTCGTTGCGGGTTGATGAGCATGGTGTTCTTGCCGAACCAGCCGAGGCCGGCGCGCTGCGCGAGGTCACGCTCCAGGATAGGGCCGGTGTCGACGTACGCTCGCGCCTGAAGCTTCGAATCGATCCTGGCGTCCAACCACCGAGCGAGCGAGATCAGCTTGTTCTTCACGACGTCGTGGTAGTCGTCCCCCCGCGCATAGCGGGCGATGACGGCGCGCGAAGCGTCCTCCGGCACCCCTGGTGGATCCTCGACGAAGTATTCGTGCGCGACGACGAGCACCGACCGCACGTCGTTCAGCGTGGAGTCGAGGTCGGCTCTGCGGGAGACCGCGTCCGCACGCGACAGGTACGCCATCTCTCCGTGTCGGCCCTCGTCGATCCAAGCCCGGTAGGCCGGCATATGCTCACTCGCGTCCACGGGTGCGATGCCGGCGAGCGAAAACCCCGAGGCAAGGGCGTGCTGCTTCAACTCGTCCGCAAGCTTCCGACGGTCGATCGTCACGCTGGCTTCACAGACCGACGTGAGTGCACTCCCCTCACTGGGGCACTCCGAGGGGGCTCGCACTGTGTACCGCCTTCCTTTCCCATTCGACGTTTTGACCGCGCTTCCATGATCGGAGGAAGATACATGCACCCACCAACGCCCCGAGTGGATAGAGGAACCCGTACTGTGGCGGTCCGCGCATCACGTGAGTGAAGCGAGCAACAGGAAGACCAACACTGCGATCCAGGGGAACGCAAACAGGAAGATGGTCATGCGCCGGGGGCAGAGGGGTCGTGGGCCGAAAGTCGTGTGCATGGCGGCGCGCGGAAAGTCCACCCTGGCGACCGGGCGTGTTCCGAGCCTATCGTCCCCGTCCGAACCAACCCGTCCGCACCCCGACGTCCCCTCTAGTGACCGACGACGCCTCCCCGCCCGACCTTGAAGCGATCCGCGCTCAGTTCCCGATCCTCTCGCGCCGGACGTACCTGAATTCCTGCTCGCTCGGGGCACTCTCACTGCGCTCCGAGATGTACCTCGACGAGTTTCGGGAGCGTTGGCACGACCTGGGCGCAGCCGCGTGGCATGGGCACTGGCTCGGCCGGGTCGAGGACCTCCGCAGCCGTGTGGCAGCGTTCTGGGGCTCGACACCGGAGGAGGTCGCACTCCTGCCTTCGACGTCCGCCGCGCTCGCCATGGTGACCGAGAGCATCCCAGTCGGGAAACGCGATCGTGTCGTATGCACCGAGCTCGACTTTCCCACGCTCGCGTACCAATGGGCGGTGAAGCCAGAGATCGAGCTGGTGATTCTTCGAAGTGAGGACGGTGTAACCATCGATACCCAGCAGTTCGCGGACGCCGTCGATGAGCGCACGTTGTTCCTCGCGACGAGCCACGTGTTCTTCACGACCGGCTTCCAGCAGGATATCGAGGAGCTGGCCCGCATCGCTCGGGGAGCCGGCGCGTATTCTCTCATCGACGGATACCAGGGAGCCGGGCAAGTCCCGCTCACGCTGTGCGAAACGGGCGTGGACTTCTACACGGGAGGACCGCTGAAATGGCTGTGCGGTGGTCCAGGGCTCTCTTATCTGTACGTCCGTGAGGAGCTGATTCAGTCGTTGCGGCCGCGGATCACGTCCTGGTTCGCCACGGAACGCCAGTTCGACTTCGACCTGGAAGGCTTCGAGTACCGTTCCGATGCGCGGCGCTTCGAGCTCGGCACGCCGGCGCTACCAACGGTGCATACAGCGCTCGGCGGCCAAGAACTCGTCGACGAGGTCGGAATCGACGCCATCGTCGCACGCAACCGCACGCTCACGGAGCGCCTCATCGACGGAGCCCGTTCAGCCGGCTTCTCCATGGCGTTGGCAGAGCCGGGACAGCGCACGTCCATCGTCATGATTCGCCACGAGGACCCGCCGGGGGCTGTCCGGCACCTCGCCGAACATGACGTGATCGTGGATCACCGCCCCGGCTTTGTCAGGGTCAGCCCGCATTTCTACAACACCGAAGAGGAAGTCGACCGATGCTTGCACGTGCTCGCGGCGTTTTGTGCCTAGCTCGTGCGGGGTGGAGTAGGCGCTCTATTCCACCGGCGCCCACCGCTCAGAGTCCCGCGTACGGTACTTCTCGAGCACCTGCTCGAGCGCCTCATCCAGATCGATCCCCTGCTCGTTCGCGATCACCAGAAGCACGAAGAGCACGTCCGCCAGCTCCAACGCGAGATCCTGCTGGGGCTCCTCCGTCTTCTTGGTCTTGTGCCCGAAACGGTGGTTCATCTCGCGAGCGAGCTCGCCGACTTCCTCGATGAGGCGGGCGAGGTTCGTGAGCGGGGGCCAGTAGCCCTCGTCGAATCGGGAGATCCAGGCGTCGACTCGTTCCTGGGCGTCCTTGAGATCCATCAGGGCACCAGGACGATCTTCCCAAAGACCTCACCACCCTCCAGCATCTCGTGGGCTTTGCGCGCCTCGTCGAGCGGCATTACCGCGTGGATGACCGGCTCCAAGTTACCGGAAAAGACGAGCCGCATTACCTGACGGAATTCCGCGGGGCTGCCCATCGTGCTGCCCAGGATCGTGAGCTGCTTCCAAAAGACGAGCCGGATCTCGGTTACCCCTCGAGACCCGGTCGTCGCCCCGGACGTCACCAGCCGGCCACCGTGACTGAGCGTGCGCAGCGCCTGGGGCCACAGCGACTCACCCACGGTGTCGAACACGACATGAACGCCGCTCTTGGCGGTGTCCCTCCACACCTCACGAGAGAAGTCGACCTTGTGGCGGTCGTAGACCACATGCGCACCGAGCTCCTCCGCTTGGCGCACCTTCTCCTCACCCCCGGTCAACGCATAGACCTTGGCGCCCGCGCTCACCGCGATCTGGATCGCCGCGGTGCCGACGCCACCGGACGCACCGGTGATCAGGACCCGCTCACCAGCGCGGAGCTGGGCGCGCGTCATTAGTGCACGCCACGCTGTCACGAACACCAGACCGGCGGCGGCGGCTTTCTCCGCTGGGAAGTCCTCGGGCAGTTCGAGCACGTTGGCGGCGGGCACAACCGCGTACTCGGCAAACCCGCCCTGCGTGTGCTCCCCGAGGATTTGGAAGCGCGGGTCCTCGATGGACGGGCCACGACCCTGCCCGAGGTACCACTCGTACCCGACCGAGGGATCGACAACCACTCGCGTCCCAACCGGCACCGCTTCCGAGCCGGGGCCAACGACGTCGACCACACCCGCCATGTCGGAGCCTCCGATGTGAGGCATCGGCGTCTCGATCGGCAGACCGCGGCGCACCCAAAGGTCCAGGTGATTCATCGCCGCGGCTTCGATCTTGATGCGAACCTCACCTGGGCCGGGCTCGGGAATCGGGACCTTGCCGATCTCGACCACCTCGGGACCGCCGTACTTTGCGAAGAGGGCGGCTCGCATCTTTCGAGGCATTGGTGAAGGCTCCTGAGGGTCGGGGTGTGCGAAAGTCTAGCGCTAGTGGCCACCGAATGCGCCATCTTCTAGCATCGATTTCCAGGATCGATCGCTGATAGCCGGCGTGCCGCTCGCCCCCGCCCTTTCTCACGACCTGTAAATGTCCGAACCCGGCCCTGACTCCGAACCGAATCACGACGAGGTCACCGACCATTCGCTCGGCGGCTACTTCGCGGTGCACAACCGTCCCCCGGCGTACGAGGGGACCGACGGTCACCCCTACACCGTCTCCATGGAAATCCAACACACCGGGAACCTCCGCGCGCCCTTCAGTGGGTATCTCGTGTTCCCCCGTTGGGCGCAGACCGGCGTCGGCATCGTCGGGCACGTCGAGACCCAGACGCTCGTGGAGGCCAGGACTACAGAGGAGGCAGACGAACAACTCAAGGCGCTGTCGCTCCACCGCGTTCAGGAGTTGCTCGAACAAGCGATCGGGCGCCAGCGCGGCCTCCGATCCGGCGACCATCCCCAAGCACAGAGGCCCTGACTGACCTTGACCGGCGACTTCCTGCGCATCACGGAGATCTTCCACTCGGTCCAGGGCGAATCCACTTGGGCCGGTCTGCCCTGCACGTTCATTCGGTTGACCGGGTGCCCGCTGCGGTGCACGTGGTGTGATACCGAGTACGCGTTCCACGGCGGCACGAAGATGACCTTCGAGCAGATCTTGGAGACCGCGCGTGACCATCCGGCGAAGCTCGTGGAGGTCACCGGTGGTGAGCCGTTGGCCCATCCGGGAGCGTTTCCGCTCGTCGAGATGTTGCTGGAGGACGGGTACACGGTGCTGGTCGAAACGTCGGGCGCCTTCAACGTCGCGCCGCTCGACCCTCGAGCGCACAAGATCATGGACCTCAAGTGTCCCGGATCAGGGGAAAGCGCGCGTAACCTCTGGTCGAATCTCGATCACCTCACCGAACGTGACGAGGTCAAGTTCGTCGTAAAGGATCGGACCGACTACGAATGGACGCGCGACACCATACGGGAACGGGGGCTCGACGCCCGTGTGGACGATGGCTCCCTGCGGGCGCTACTCGTGTCACCGGTGTGGGGCGAGATCGATCTGGCGGCGCTCGCGGGATGGATTCTGGAAGACGGGCTCACGGTTCGCTTCCAGGTTCAGCTGCACAAATTGATCTGGGGAGCGGATGCCAAAGGCGTCTGAGGCGAAACCGACCGACCCCCGCTTCTCGGCGCTCAGCGAAGCCCTCGCGTCGCACACGCACGACGGGAGCGACACGCCCCGCGTAGAGGGGGATTCTCCGCAAGCGGCGGTGGCGCTGATAGCACGGGGCACTCCAGAGCTGGAAGTGCTGCTGATCAAGCGTGCGGACTCCGAGCGCGACCCGTGGTCCGGCCACATGGCGTTGCCGGGCGGACGTCGGGACGGGGACGACAGGACGCTGCTCGCGACGGCAATCCGGGAGACGATGGAGGAAGTCGGTCTCGATCTGGAGCGGCGGGCGCAACTGCTCGGCCGACTCGGCGACGTCGGCCCGGCGTCGCCAAGACTGCCGCGTCTGATGGTCACGCCCTTTGTGTTCGGCATCGCCGGCGAAGCCACAGCGTACGTCCGCAGCCCCGAGGTGGCGGAGGTGTTCTGGATTCAAGTCAGCGAACTACGCTCGCCCGACGTGCATTCGACCGTGGAGATCCCGCTGCCAGGAGGACCGCGCGAATTCCCCTGCTACCGTGTGGCCGGCGAGGTCGTTTGGGGCCTCACCTACCGTATGCTCGATCAGTTCTTGGAGCTCAACCCCCTTCGTCCCATTCCGCGATGAATACGTTGGTGTCGCTCGTGCCTCCGTTGTTGCGATTCGAACTGAACACCAGGAAGCGACCGTCCGGGCTGAACACCGGGAAACCGTCAAAGCCCTCGGCGTGCGTGATCCGCGTGAGACCGGTGCCGTCCAAGTTGATCATGTAGATGTCGAAGTCTCGACCCGATGGGTCGTGGTGGTTCGAGCTGAACAGGATCCTGTCTCCGTCCGGGTGCCAGTATGGCGCAAAGCTCGCACCGCCGAGGTCGGTCACCTGACGCTGATTGGACCCATCCGCATCCATGACGTACACGTCGAGCTCGCCCGGCCGGATCAGGCCCTGCTCCAGCAGCGCCATGTAGTCGTCGGCCTCGGGACCCGGTTCGGGGTAGTGTGCACGCCAGATGATCTGCGAGCCGTCCGGCGAATAGAACGCACCCCCATCGTATCCGATGCGGTCGGTGAGCCGCTGCACGTCGGACCCATCCGGAGCCATCGAATAGAGCTCTAAGTCGCCGTCCCGAGTGCTCGTGAAGACGATGCGATCCCCCGTCGGTGAGAACGTCGCTTCGGCGTCGTACCCGTCCTCAGTGGTCAGCTGGCGCAGGTTGGATCCGTCGATGTTCGCCACGAAGATGTCGTACGTGTCGTAGATCGGCCACACGTAGCCCAACGAGAAGTCGGGGTTCGCGGGGCACGAAGCGTCGTGGTGGTGGGTCGACGAATAGAGGATCTGGTCTCCCGACGGATAGAAGTACGAGCAGGTGGTCCGACCCTCGCCTGTGCTGACCAGGTGCGAAACGCCGGTCTCCGGATCCATGATGTAGATCTGGTCGCATTCTGCGCCGGGCTTCTTGGCCTGGTAGATCAGCCGCGAGCCGTCAAACGCCCAGTAGGCTTCGGCGTTCTCGCCCCCGAACGTCAACTGGCGGATATTACGGATGTGCGTTTCGCCTTCAGTCGCCAGATTAGCGGTGGCCTCCACCGACTCGGGAGCCGCCTCGGCGGCCTCCTCACTCGCGCACGATGCCGAAACGAGACCGATCGCCGCCGTCAAAAACAGAACTCGATGATTCACGAAAAGCTTCCTTCCCAGATGACCAAGATGTCGCTCAGAAACGTCGAAGCCGCGTTCGCGGCCGTGTTGCTGGCTTTCGCCCCACCCGCCTCTGCCCAGGAGGCGTGCCCCACTCCCGGCGACACCACGAATGTGGACGACCGGGCGATGGCGCACATCCGGTATCTTGCGGACGACCGCCTAGAGGGCCGTGAAGTCGGAACCAGGGGCGCCCGCTGCGCGGCAGACTACATCGCCGCACAGTTCCGCGGGATCGGCCTCGAGCCCGCCGGCGGAGACGACAGTTTCTTCCAAACGTTCCGACTCCGAAAGGGGTCCGAGCGTGGGAACGCGAACGCACTCGTCATCGACGGGACTCAGTACGCCGTAGGAATCGACTGGACACCGCTCGGCTTCTCGGCCAGCGGCCGGTTCGAACGAGAGCTCGTGTACGGGGGACACGGCCCTGGCCCCCCGGGCGATCCGGACGACCGATACGCGCACATGGACGTGACGGGGAAGATCGTCGTGGTCGAGTGGGGTGATCCCGACGACGCGCACGACGGCTCGATGTATGGCACCCCGCACTTCAAAGCGACGGTTATGGCGGGACGGGACGCAGCAGGCGTTCTGGTGCTGGCCCCCGAGGGGATGCCGCTCCCGTCACTCGCGGGAGAGATCCGGGCGACCCTGGACATCCCCGTGGCGGTCGTGAGCGGGGACGTGGCTGACGAGATCCGCGCAGCCGCGAAGGTGTCCTCCCGCGTGAACGTAGTCACCGATGTCAGCACGACGACCATGGAGGCCCGCAACGTCGTGGCGCTCCTACCGGGCAGTGATCCCGAGCTCCGAGACGAGTACGTGATCGTCGGGGCGCACTATGATCATCTCGGTTTCGGGGGGGAGGGCTCGCTTGCGCCCGACTCCCGCGACGTGCACAACGGCGCCGACGACAACGCGAGCGGGACTGCCGCAGTGATCGAGGTCGCCCGGGCACTGGCCGCAAGCCCGCGCCCCGGCCGGAGCGTCCTCTTCATGACGTTTACGGGTGAAGAGCGCGGGCTGTGGGGCTCGCAATACTGGGTCATGGAACCCACCCTCGATATCGGCGGCGCCGTTGCCATGCTCAACCTCGACATGGTCGGGCGCATGACCGAAGACAATGTCACCATCTTCGGCTTCGGTACCGCGGAGGAGTGGGACAGGATCGTGGACTTGGCGAGCGCGGACATGAGCCACCCCCTGGAGATCGCCCGGGCTCCCGACGGGTACGGCGCTTCGGACCACCAGTCCTTCTACCTGGAGGGGATCCCGGTCCTGCACTTCTTCACCAACACGCACGCGGACTACCACCGGCCGTCGGACGACTGGCCACTCATCAACGCCGACGGTCTGCACCGCGTTGCCGAGCTCACGGCCCTCGTGGCTGGCCGTCTCGCCGCCGGTGGAGCGCAGACCGTGCGCATGACGTTTCTCGAGCAGGACCAGCCCTCCGCACCGGGGGGCTCATCGTCGAGTGGCGGCTACGGCGACGCGTACTTGGGGTCGATCCCCGACATGACCCCCCGCGACTTCGGCTTGAGACTGAACGGAGTGCGCGAAGGAAGCCCCGCCGAGAAGGGCGGCCTGCGCGCCGGCGACGTGGTCGTCGAGTTCAACGGGAAGCCGATCGGCGACATCTACGCATACACCTATGCCCTGCAAGACACCAAGCCGGACGACGTCGTGGACATGGTCGTGGAGCGCGACGGCGAGCGGGTCACCCTGACGGTGACGATGGGCAGACGGAACTAGCAGCTCGCAGCGCGCTCTCAGCGCTCGTCCCGCAGCGCTGTCGACGGATCGACCCGCGCGGCGTGACCTCGTAGTACTTCCTCCTGGGGCCGCCGCCCGCGTGCGCGACGCCCTCCTCTTCCCAGTGGGACTCCAGGAGTCCCTTCCGAGTCAGGGTCGACAACGCCGGATAGACGGTGCCGCTAGGTAGGCAGCTGAACGCGCCGTAGAAACACCTTCGCCGAGGCGCTCTTGAGCCAAGAGTGCTTCCGTACCGTCCGCCGGGCCAGGACGATGTCGTACTTCTCCGTGGTCGCCTTCGCGTACATTTCGGGAATGTAGCGAGGGCTGTCCTGAAGATCACAGTCCAGCAAGACGACCCAATCGCCGCGCGCGAAATCCAGGCCGGCGGTGATGGCGTGATGCTAGCCGAAGTTTCGGCTCAGGCGGAAGCCACGCACTCGAGGGTCGGCGGCAGCCTCGGCCTCGATCAGCTCCCACGAACGATCCGTGCCGCCGTCCTCGACGTACACGATCTCGAAGTCCTCCGAAATCGCAGATACGGCCTCGAAGAGCTGTCGGGTGAGCTCGCTGCACACCCCCCTCGCTCTCGTAGACCGGAACCACGACGGAGAGGTGCGGCACGCCTACTCCTTGCTCTCGTAGTCCTTGAGGCAAATGGTGCGAAAGGTCGACCACTTCTTGCGGTCGATGCACTCATACCAAATGTCCTCTTGCTCTTCGATGAACTGCAGGCGCTCGAGAAACTCCTCGTTATGCCGATCGGGGGGGATCACCACGACTCCCGTGTCGTCGCACACGGCGATGGCCCCCTGTCGCGTCTCCTGCCGCTGCTTCACCACAGCGGGATCGAGGGGCGCCGACGGCTTGCGGTTGAAGCATCCGACGGGGTTGAAACCGGTGCACCAGATCGGCCAGCCCTCCTTGATCAAGCGGTGCGCGTCTCGCAACGCGCCTTGTACGACCAGCGCCGAGGCCTGGCGGTAGAGGAGCATGTACTTCGCCACGATGTCGCCGAAGATGGCGCGGCCGGCGCAGTCGAAGGCCTCAATCAGGACGATGCTGGCCTCGGGAATGTCCTGGATCTGCTCGTGAACGGGCCAGTTGCTCTCCTCGTAGGCGTAGATCCACTCGACGACGCCGACTCGGAAGTGTCCCCGAGTCACAGCGGTCATTCCGGGCAAAGCGCCGGTCTTGCCGAGGGCATCGGCCACCTCCGTGGAGGAGACTCGGTTGCGTCGGATGTAATCGACAAGAGCTGCCGTCGCTTCGCTCATCGCGTGCTTCTCTCTTGAGGCTTGCGGAACACCGCGCGCTCGGGATCAAAACCGTCTTCGAGGAAGACGTGGATGCTGAACTCGAACGGGAGGTAGTCGTTCCGGAGCACGACGCGTCGAGACAGGTTGAGGGCGATCTCCAGAATGCGTTCCGGGCTGGAGTGAAAGGTGTGCTCCAGCCTACGGTCGACGCGGTCGGAGAGAAAGTCGAACGCGAAACCTTGTCGGCAGACCCTCGCCGCCTTGCGCATGACGGCCTCGATGAAGGCCTCGTTGTCTCCCTGCGCGAAGCGATGGTTGAAGACGCCGGACGCGAAGGCGAAGTCGACTGGGGGTATGTCCTCGGCAAGGAAGTCGCCGCACCGCACCGAGATCGGTTCGCCCGCGAGCCGCCGAATTGCCTCCTCGGTCAGCTCGGGGACGAGGTCAATGCCCAGGTAGTCGGCCGGCGCCTGGTCGTTGTCCTTCAGGAAGGTGTAGAGGTCGGCGAAGCCACACCCGATGTCCAGGACGCTCGCGTCCTTCAGGTCAAACAGTGAGCTCAGCGACTGAAAGCGAATCGCCTGCCGATCCTTGTTCCAGCCCAGCGTCCGGGGGGAGTATCCGTGGTCTTCGTAGCGCTGCCTGTAGCGCTGTCGCGTCAGCTCGACGTCTTCTTCGGGGAGCGCTTTCAACTTGCCGCCAACCCGAGGTACTCTGCGAGGTTGCTGTGGCCGATGCGTTGCACTCGGCCGGCGTCCCGTCCTTCGGTCAGCTCGTCGAACCGTCGACGCAGGGTCCTCGGCGAGAACTCCGGGCTGTCGGACCCGACGCAAACGCGCCGGTCGAAGCGACGGAAGAGGAACCTCAGATCGTCGTCGATCGAGCTCCCTTCGCACTTGCACAGGGTGAAGGACAGGTCGAGGAGGACGTTGGGGAATGCTCGAGCGATCCCCGAGAGCTCCAGGACCCTCAGGACCCCTCCATGGATGAGCACCACGGGTGCTCCGTTCACGCGCTCGAGCAGCTCAGCAACCACGTCGAGCTCGTTGCCCACGGGGCCGGGGCGCCCACGGGCGTAGCAGTAGGTGGAGAGTAGGGTCGGGAGGCCGGCGTCTGCGGCTGCGGTGACCGACGCTGCGACCTGTTGGTCGAGGTAGCTCACCCCGGAGAGGCGGGGGTGGATCTTTACGGCGACGTACTGATGGTCCCGCAGGGTACGTGCGTACTTTCCTGCGTCGCCCACCTCCTGCGCCCTCTCGAAATCGAAGAACGTGACGGGAAAAAACCGCGGTGATGCCGCTCGCACCGCGTCCGCGTAGCTTGCTTCGTCGTAGCCGTCATGCCGAGGTCCGAGACCGACTGCGAGGGCGCAGTCAACTCGAGCGGCGTCCATTTCACGCAGGAGGGCGTCGAATCCGTTGCTGCCGTCCGAACGGTCATCGAGCCAACCGCCGGTCGGAGACGGATGGGTCAGCGAGTCGAACAGCCCGTGCTCAAACATAGGTCACCTCGAGGGTTTCCCACACCTCTTCGAGGGTCTTCTGGAGTTGCTCCTCGTCGCGCGCGTGGACGATCGCGTGGGCGTGGCGGCTGCGGTCGTCTTCCGCCGGGCGGGCTTCGTCCCCAGGGGCCATGTTGACTTCGAGGTCGAGCACTCCAGGCAGCGCGCGCGCACGCTCGACGCCCTGAATATCCGCTATGACGCCGGGCACGAAGGCGTGGAAGTCGAGCGCGACGACCTCAGGAGTGGACTCGGTAGGCTGGGGATCTTCCGGCTCGTAGCCCAGGCTCATGGAGAGCAGGAGCCTCTGGGTGTCGACTCCCGTCATGGCGGGAACCACGCGAGAGGAGATGCGCGTGCCGCCTCCACGGGCCGCGACCTCGATGAGGATCCAGCCGTCGGGCGAGTCGATGTACTCCGCGTGTGTAAGGCCAAACGGGAGGCCGAGAGACTCCACCAGCCGGTCGTGTTGGGCGCGCAACGTCTCGAGCTCACGCCCCGGGTGTCGGTGGCGATAGGTCAGGCGCCGCGCGATCGTGGGCTGGTCGGGGAAGGCCAGCTTCTCGGAGATGGAGAGCGTGTGGTGGCGACCCGCCACGACGACCCCCTCGACGGTGTGTTCGGTACCGGCGATGAAGCGCTCCACGAGGATGGGGCGCCCGCCGGCGAAGTCCCTGGCGCCGTCGACCGCCGCGGGGAGCTCGTCGGGGTGTCGGACGATGGTGACGCCTCGGCTCGACTGGCTCTGCGGCGGTTTCACCACAAGGGGAAAGCCGATGGCCGCCGCGGCTCGATTCGCGTCGCCGACGCTGGCGCACAGCGCGAACGGGAGCGTTGGGAACCCAGCCCGCTGAGTCAACTCGCGCATCAACCCCTTGTCGGTGAAGCGGGCTGCGACGTCGGGGCCAATGCTCGGCAGACCGAGCTCTGCGGCAACGAACGCCACCGTCGGCACCGCGATGTCGCTCTGGTCGGTCACGACGGCGTCCACCGTGTGCTCGCGGGCGATCGCGAGGTTCGCTTCGCGGTCGAGGACGTCGGCAACCACGCCCACGTCGGCGTGGGCAAAGCCGGGCGAGTCCGGGTAGAGGTTGGTGTTGACGACTCGGTAGCCTAGACCCTTCGCACGTTGAATCAGATCGACCTGCCAAACGCCTCCTGCGATGACCATGACGGTAGTCTCGCGCGGCGCCTTGGGCACGAGCCGCTGAGGCTTCGACGAGGGAGGGGAGGACGCCATCCCTCACATAATGCCATTGCCCCAGTGGTTGGACCAGATCCCGGCTCGCTGCGTGTCCCCTGCTTTGGGGGGGATGCTCGGCGCCATGACGCTAGGAATCGAAGGTTCGGCGCGCTGGGACCACAGAGCGGCTGAGGAGACTGGGCGCCACGAGCTAACGAATGAGCAGCGGCTGCTGCTTCGGGAGCTCTTCCCAAGACCGCCCCTGGCGAGATCTACCGCGCGACCGCTACGGCCCGTGGACCGTCTGGTGGAGATTCGACGAGTGGAGGGCACGGGAACAATCGACAAGGTGAGGCAGCGATTCTTCAGCACCTCAACGAAGCTGGGGAGCTGGGGAATTGTGGTGCGTTGACGGCACCTCGGCCGGCGCCTCCCTGGGTGCGGAAGGCCTTCGCTAACGCGCCCGCGCTCGGCTTCGCGCATGGCTGCTTGTCCGACGGTTTCGCCTCCCCGAGTGCGGCCGAGCACCCCGGCCAGACCACGGCGGGGTGCGTACCGCCTGCACAGCTCGGCGCTCCGCGTCAGAGGGGGGCTGAGGCGGACGCCGAAGCGCACCCCGGGGCGAAGCCGGCGCAGTCCTGAAAGCAGGCGCCTCATTCGAGACTTGGTCTCGGTGATTGCCAGCGAGCGGGTCGCCCCGCGAATCGCTCTCCCGATGTGCGCCAGGCATGGCGCGGCCCGCCGTATGGCGGGCGATATAACCGTGCGGCGAAAGCCAAGCGGTGGAACGCGGGCTCGAGAAACATGAACCAGGCCGTACCGACCACACTGTTGAGCCAGATGGGCCTCGTGAGCCTTTTGCAAGAGCAATGGAGACTTGCGCGCTCCTCGTGAACCGCCGGATACGGAACCGTAAGTCCGGTGGTGTGGGAGGGTTGTAGCGGTGAGCCGACCCACGGTGAACCCTATACGGGCACGAAACCGGAAACGGTGGACACTGCCTAAGGGGACGGACCTACAGGCCGCCGCCGCTACGCCCTACCCGATTCGACCGCGGAGTGTGATCGGGTGGCTGACCGGTTCGCCCCAGCGGTTGATTTCGCGGTTGGGCCACCAGCGCGAGTCGAAGGTCGAGAAGTCGATGTTCTCCAAGGCGGACCAGGGAGCGCTCTGGGCGTCCTGGCCGTGCCGGGACGGGTCCATCAGGTAGCGGGTGCCGTTCGCGAGCCGGACGGTCATGAAGTTGTGGCCGCCGCCGCCGATGTTTCGGCCGTGGATGACGCGCACGTCGAAGCCGAAGCGACGGCCCACCTCCCGCATGACGGACGCCAGGGCCGCCGTCTGATCGGAGCACAGGCCGACTTGATACTCGGGCACACCGCCGAGCATCAGTTGACCGTTGTGGCGCATGGCGGGGTCGGCGTCGACGATCGGCTGCACGCCGGCCCTCTCCATCAGTCGGTCGACGAGCGACATGGCGGCGTCGACGCGCCCGCGCAGGACAGCGTCCACGGCGACGTCGACTAGTTAAGGTAGGTAGGTAGCCCTGTGTGGTCGATCACGTCGAATCCGTACTGATAACCGTCGGAGAGCGCCTGCAAGACGGCGAGCGTGGCGTATCCAAGGGGGCGTGGACTCATCGCGATGTCCCGGTGCGGGAACCACACAAGAGGCCGATCGGCTAACTCTCCGCGCGCTCGATCATCACTCCGCGTCCCCGCAGGTCCGCGACGTAGTCATCGACGGGCACGCACTCAGAGCACGTATGCACCCCCGGGTCTATGACGCCGGAGGCCTGCAGATACGCGGTGGCGGCCAAGGAGTAACCGGTCGTGCGCATCATCGCGGTGATGCCGTTATCCTCATCGTGGTAGTCGACCAGCTCGTATGTGACGGTCTTGGGTACGCCACCCTTCGTGCCCTTCACGATGACCCGCATGGCGACCAGGTCGTCGCCTTCCGGGTTGCGGAGCTGCTCCCCCAAAATGTCGATGAAGACTTCCCTCGGCACGACCGATACGCCGCTCACCTGGCGGGGCTCGAGGTCCATGAGCCCAAGGTCCCGCATCGCCTTCATGAGCGCCGCGTGTCCTGGGTAGCGAAGCGTCTTGTACGACATCGACGTGACCTGGCCCTGATAGCGGTACGGCATGCGCGAGATTCCCCCCGCTGTGAAGAACGCCTCGAGCTCCCCCAGGGCCTCGAACGTCACGGTCTCCGTTCCGGTGAGAGGCTCCTTCTCGACCACCTGGCCGTTCTCGAGCACGAGCACGGGCGTCGTGTAGTAGTCGAGCACCCCCTCCATCGAATAGACGACCTGGTAGTTGAGTGGCGGCTTGGGATTCTGAGGTAGGCCACCCACGAAAATCTCAACCGACTCGGTCTCGTCCATCACGTCGATTCCGCCCTGGGCGAGAACGTTCACCATACCCGGTGCCAAACCGCAGTCAGCCACGGCGCACACGCCCGCTCGCTTGGCGAGGTCCGCTAGCTTCTTCTGCTGGTCGACGATCTCGGTGTTGCCGCCGAGGTCACAGAAGTGCGCGCCCACGTCGATCGCGAGCCGCGTCATATCCAGATTGAAGTAGTACGGCAGCGCACACGCGACGGCGTCGACATCGTCCATCGCGCTGCGCACCTGGTCGGCGTCCCTCGCGTCCAAGACACGTAGCTCGAGCTTCCCCCCCACAAACGGCATCAGAAAGTCCTTGGGGCCGCTTGCGTCCGCGTCCGCGAGAATGACGTGCTCCACCCCTTCCCGACGCACTAGATCGAACGCGCATGCGGAGCCCTGCGCGCCCCCACCAAGCACCAAGAACTTCATCAACTCTCCCTTCTCGTCTCAGAGATGTGCGATTCCGCCGGCCAGCCTACCCGGCCTGGGCAGCCATGTGCCGGTCATGATTCGAGTAGGTCCGGCGGTCCTGATCCGAGGAGCTCGAGCTGTCCATCTGCATCGATAGGAACTTCGTCGCGCGCCGGCGCTCCGCCGCGCCCCCGTGCGCGAGTGACCTCGACGACTCGGTCTCCCGCTTCGATCCGCGTCATGCTCCGGCCCTGCATCCGCCGGCCCTGAAGGGGCACCGAGTTCGCCGCGGCCCGCGTCACCTGCCCGCTCGCCGTGACGATCATGACCTCGTCCGCCTCCAGCACCTCGAGCGCGCACACGAGCGGCGAAACGTCTGCTCCACGCGAGACCGCGAGGGTGCCGAGGCCGCCACGCTTTTGAAGCGGGAAGTCGGACACCGGCATGCGCTTGCCCGAGCCGTCTTCGCTCACGGTGAGCACGGTGCTGTCGCGGCGAATCATCAACATGCCCACGACCTCATCGTCCTTGAGGGTCATGCCTTTCACGCCTTGTGCGCTGCGGCCGACGACGGTGATCTCGTCCTCGGGGAATCGGATCGCCCTCCCTGACCGGGAGAGCAGCAGGACCTCCGCAGTCCCATCTGACAGAGCGACATCGAGGATGACGTCCCCGGTCTTCACCCCTGCAGCCTTAACGCCCCCAGCCCGTGCGTTGGCGAACTCCGAGACCGGGGTTCGCTTCACGACTCCCTGTCGGGAGAGGAAGACCAGGAAGCGATCCGGAACGCTGAGATCGTCCACCGGAATCATCGACACGATGCGGTCTTTTCGGTCCGCGCCTTCGAGCAGCGAGTAGACCGACTGGCCTCTCGACGCTCGCGCGCTCTCCGGCACGTCCGCCACAGGCAGGAAGTGGCAATGGCCACCCGCGGTGAACGTGAGGACCCAACCTTGAGTACGCGCGACGAAGATCTGTTCGAGATAGTCGTCCTCGTACCGCTCCATGCCCGCGAGCGACTTGCCGGAGCCCTCACGACGGCGGTAGAGGTGCATCGGGATTCGCTTCACGAAGCCTTTGTGCGAGAGCGTGACCACGACGTCCTCGTCCGCGAGCTGCTGTTCGACAGACGCGGTCTCGACCCCTTGGTCCTTGTCGTCGAGAATCACCGTGCGCCGCGCATCGCCGAACTTCTTCACGACCTCGGCCAACTCGTCGAGCATGACCTGGAGCTGAAGCTCCTCAGAGCCAAGGAGCTCCTTCAGTTCCTCGATCGTCGCCTCGAGCTCTTCGATCCGATTCTTGAGCTGGGACTGCTCAAGCGCCGTCAGCTTGGCGAGCCGCATGTTGAGGATGGCATCGGCCTGAACGTCGCTCATCCCGAAGCGATCCTGGAGCTTCTCCGAGGCCTGTGCACGGTTCGTCGAACCGCGAATGATCTTGATGACCTCTTCGATGTGCTCGAGCGCCGCGAGCAGCCCCTCTACGATATGGCGCTCCGCTTCGGACCTCTCGAGCTCATGTCTCGAGCGCCGCTGGATGACTTCGAGGCGGTGGTCGCGGAAGCGCTCGAGCATCTGCTTGAGGTCGAACTCCTTCGGTTGTCCCTTGTCGAGCGCCAGCAGATGAGCGCCGAACGTGGTCTGAAGGCTGGTACGCTTCTGCAGCATCTGCAGCACGGTCGCGGCATCGGCGCCGCGTTTGAGCTCGATCACGAGACGGATTCCGTCGCGGTCGCTCTCGTCGCGGATATCCGAGATGTCCTCGGCCCGCCCAGCCTTCGCCAGCTTCGCGATCTGCCCGATGATCTTGGTCTTCGAGACCGTGTACGGCAGCTCGGTGACGACGAGCTGTTCCTTTCCGCCGCGGCGCGACTCCTTCACGGCGCGGCCTCGCATGATCACCCTCCCGCGGCCCTCCCGGTATAATTTTCTGATGCCCTCGGTCCCTACGATGAACCCGCCCGTGGGAAAATCCGGTCCCGGCATGTGTCGCATGAGGTCGTCGATGGAGCAGCCAGGGTCTACGACGAGCTGCCGAACAGCCGCCGCGACTTCCCGAAGGCTGTGCGGCGGCACGTTCGTGCTCATGCCGACAGCGATGCCCGAGGAGCCGTTGACCAGCAAGTTAGGAAAGCGCGCGGGCAGCACGACCGGCTCTCGGAGCTGATTGTCGAAGTTGGGCTGGAAGTCGACCGTTTCCTTGTGGATGTCGTCGAGAAGTTCGACCGCGAGCGCCTTCAGTCGAGCCTCGGTATAGCGGTACGCTGCGGCCGAATCTCCGTCGATTGACCCGAAGTTGCCCTGTCCGTCCAGCAAGGGCATGCGCAGCGAGAACTCCTGCACCATGCGCACGAGCGCGTCATAGACGCCGGAGTCTCCGTGCGGGTGATACTTGCCGAGCACGTCGCCGACGACGGTCGCGCACTTCTTGTACGGTCGGTCCGGGTTCAATCCGAGCTCGTACATGGCGTACAGGATCCGGCGGTGCACCGGCTTGAGCCCGTCCCGTACGTCGGGAAGAGCCCGCTGCACGATCACGCTCATCGAGTAGTCGAGAAACGACTCCCGCATCTCCTCTTCGAGGAGGCGGGGAACAATCCGTTCCCGTTTGGAGGCCGTGGCCATTCCGTCTCCGGGGCAATAGGAGGCCCCTTGAAAACGGGGAGGGGCCGCTCCGCGGCCCCAAGGTTCTCATCTTCCCGGGGGGGCCGCAAGCGGCGTGGGTCCGAGGTGGGAGTAGCACCCCGTGGTGCTAGGCGTCGGCCTCCGCAAGAAGTTCCATCAGCTTCACTTTGAGCCCGGCGGGAGCCCGCTCCTCGGTCCCCGCGCGACGGATCGCCTCCCGAAACAGCTCTTCTAGACGGAGGTGTGGATAGCAACGCTGACAAGCGTCGAAGTGTGCCTTCACCTGCTCGTGTGACACGCCCGGCAACTCACCGTCCAAGAAGTCGTGAACGACGCTGAGCGCCTCTTCACAAGGGATCATAGGCGTCGCCGAACCGCCACCGTCCTGAGGCGTGTCCACGAAAAGCGACCTGAGTTTATCCAAGAATGACATCGATGCTATTCATCCGTTCCAGCGCGCGCCGCGATGTATCCCATCTCGACCGCATGGTCATACAATACCTTCTGAAGCTGTCTGCGCCCCCGGAAGAGTCGGCTCTTCACCGTCCCCACGGGAACCTCCATCAATTCGGCGATATCTGCATACGGAAGCCCCTCCAAATCGGAGAGCACGACCGCCGTTCGGTACTCCTCGGGCAGATCGTCGATCGCTTGGATGATGCGCTCGTCCACGATCGACTCGAAGAAGTCACCCTCGGGGTCCACTCCTAGGACCGAGACCCACACCGGATTCACCGGGTTCGGCCCCGGACCATCCCGCCCCACGTTCTCCGTCACGATCTCGTCGTGTCGCTGGCGCCGCTCTCGCCCTCGGAGGAACACGTTGCGGCAGATCGTGAACAACCAGCTCTTGGCCGCGGTGCCCCGGGTGTACTGCCCCCAGGCCTTGTACGCCCGTAAAAACGTCTCCTGGACCAGATCCTCCGCCTGGTCCGGCGCGCCGGAGAGTCTCAGAGCGAAGCGATACACCGCATCCAAATGCGGGAGCGCCTCCGCCTCGAAGTCCGCAGACGAATCAGTCAGTTCTTTCGGCTCGATCACGAGTCCAAGCCTGCCAGTGTCTGCTCGAATTCCTCCGCCATGGTCGGGTGGCCGTGCTCGTAAGCAGCGTCGATCCCCTGACGGTAGGCGTCCTTAGCCTCCTCGTGCTCTCCCATCTCGTGCAACACCGCTGCCAAGCGGCCCCAGGCGTTACCCTCGTCGTCTGAAGCGGCGAGGTACGCGCGAAGTTCCCGGACGCCGTCCTGGGATCTGCCTGCGCGCAGGTACTCGAGCGCCAGGCCGAAGCGCAGCCGAGAATCCTCAGGGTTGCGCTCGAGCATCTTCTCGAGTGCTATCGCGCGGTTCGGGGCCACGCTGAAGTCAGTCCGGGAACTGGAAGTCGCGCGCCGTCTCGTTCGACGGGGGAGACCCCGTCACGAGTTCAATGAGTGCCGTCATCTCACTCGCCAGCTCGCCGATGCGGTGCGAGACGATGAAGGCGTGGGCGAAGTCGAAGTAGGCGGCGACGGCACCCTCGTCCGCGGCGTGCATCACCACGATGAGGGATTCCATCTCTGCTCTGAGGCATTCTACGATGGCGGTCACCGCCGTCTGGACACCCCACAACTCATCGAGCGTCGACAGCGACAGGTCACCGTGCAGGAGCGGCTGCAGCGCTTCGACACGCGCGCGGCTCTCCGAAGGCGCCAATACCCGGCCGGTCGCCGCGCCCTCCCCTTCCAGGAAAACGTCAGCGCCCGCCCGCAGGGCCATCAGCTCTTCATAAGAGAAGTGCAAGATCACGGTGCTCTCCGAAGGGTGATCCGCGCCCCCATGGCACGGCCTCTCCCTATATCTACATATCGGCACTCCAGAGTGTTTCTGCAAGCAGTTCGAGATGGCGCTCACGCCCCATCTAGATCAAGCCATGGCAGAGGACTCCGGTCCATACACGGTCAGGGGCAGCGAGGCATGATGCTGCCCGTCCACGCGCACGTCGAAGGCGTACTGGCCCGGTACGGGAAAAACCAGGCCGTCCAAGTGCAGCACGTGAGGAACCCGAATCCCACCACCATCACCCGCCGGTCCCGGACCTAGCTGCATCTCCCCGTCTACCCCCACAACCTCTTTCCCGTCGGGATCCCTCAAGGTAATCCAGATTCGATGTTTGCCGGTCTCGTTCAACGCAGCGATGAACCGGAGGACGAGCACCATACGAGGATGCCTCGCAGGAAACGACGACGTCCCGATCCGATCGAAGATCCCGAGGATGCTGAGCTTGCCCGAGTTATCGATCGTCGCGGCGTCAGCGATTAGTGCGAGATCTACTTCCATGCTCAGCTTTCCTAGTGGGGTACGTTCTCATTCTCTACCCCGGTGCCGGTCAGAGGTAGCAGCAGTTTATCAGCCATGAAGATGCCCGCCAGAAGATCTATGAGTGTGTGCGCGATCATCCCCGGGAGGAGCGAGCCCGAGAGCAGGAAGCCACCGGCGAGAGTCGCGCCCATCGCGGTCGTCCGGAGGATTCCGAGCGCCCCTTGATAGACGTGCAGCACTCCGAACACGACGGAGGTGAGCAAGAGCGCGCCAACAGAGCCCACGACCGGGATCAATACTGGAATCGCGTAGCCGCGATAGGCGACTTCCTCACCTACGCCCGCGGCTACCGAAAGGATCGCGAAGACGCCGCGCTCGTCGGCTGTCCGCGGAATCAGATCTCGAAGCAGCGGACTCTCGCGCAGGCGAAGCGCGATGGCGATCTGTCGGAATACTACGATGACGCCCAACCCCGCCGCGGTGAGACCGAGCGTCCAAGCGGTGAATGGCGCCGGAGCGAGAAGCGTGACGCCGATCGCGGCGAGCCCGTCGGTGCGCGTGCCGACCAGCCAACTGATCGTGCCGAGGATCCACAACGTGGCGATCGAGCTCCAGTAGGCCGGTAACCGCTCAATCCGCCTCTCCGCCGTGAGTGGGACCTGTGCAACCGCGAGCGCCGGCATCGCGATGAGCAGAGTCGCAAGCAGGATCGTATCCGACAGCGGCAAGCCGGCGAGCACGTAGAGCGAGAGCTGCACTGCCCAGAACATGATCACCCCAAGCCACAGCACGCCCGTTACGCGGGGAGGAAGGTCCTTGAGTCGACTCATGCCGAGAGAGCCTCTCGTCCGAACTTCTCGATGGAGCGAAGCGTCTCGCGCACGTCGTCCCACGTGGTTGTGTGGTTCAAGATGCACAGGCGAAGGGAATAGAGGCCGCGCAGGCGCGTGGACGACATCATCGCGACCTGACTCTCGATGACCCGCGCCTGAACGGCCTCGTTGACCTTCTCGAGTCGATCGTCGCTGAGGTCGCTGCCCCTCGGGTTTACCCGAAAGCATACGATACCCAACGACGCTGGGTTCGCGATCTGAAGGACGACGGACTCGCGGACGTACGCCTCGGCCTGCGCGGCCAACTCGATGCCGCGACCCACGGCTCGCCGAAAGGCCGCCATGCCAAAGGTCTGGATCGACATCCAAATCTTGAGCGCCCGGAACGAACGGCTCAGTTGGAGGCCTCGGTCCCCGAAGTTCGGGTGGTCGGCACCCCATTGGGTGTCCTGCAGGTACTCAGGCTGGACCGAAAACGCGGCCTCGAGCTTGCGCACGTCCTTCACCATCAGGCATCCGACCTCGAAGGGCTGGAAGAGCCACTTGTGTGCATCCATCGCAATCGAGTCGGCTCTCTCCATGCCCTTCAGCAGTTTCTTCCCATGCTCGGTGAGGACCGCGAAACCACCGTATGCGGCATCGACATGAAACCAGATGCCCTCGGCTTCGCAGTAGTCGGCCATCGCGTCGAGCGGATCCACGGCGCCGGTGTTGATTGTCCCCGCGTTTCCGCACACCGAGATCGGGTTGAACCCGGCGGCACGATCCTCGTCGATCATGCTGGCGAGATCGTCCATGTCCATTCGAAAGTGCTCGTCGCTCTTCACTCTCCGCACGCACTCAGGTCGAACACCGACGATTGTCGCGGCACGGCTCAACGCAGTGTGGCTCTGATCGCTCATGTAGACCGTGGCGCGTTCCGGGGCGCCCGCATCCTCCCGTGCCGCGACGAAGGCGTCCAAACTGGCCGCGGACCCTCCGCTGGTGAGGACTCCGCCGGCGGTCTCGGGGTAGGCGATCCAGTCGCGGAACCAGTCGAGGACGACCACTTCCAGCTGGCTCGGTCCACTCGCTCCGAGCCACGTCCCCTGGAAGATGTTGTACCCGGCGGCCATGAAGTCCGCGAGCACTCCCGGCCAAGTCGGAGACGAGGGAACGAAGGCGAAGAAGCGCGGATGGTCGACGCGACCCGCCACCGGCAGGATCTCCCTCGCAGCGCGCTCGAGGACTTCCTCCGCGGGACGTCCCTCTTCCGGTGGATCCTCACGCATGATCCGCTCGAGTTCCGAGCGCGACCCTCCCCTCCATGCCGGCTCATTGGGCAAGTTCTCGATTCGCGCCACGATGAGTTCAGCGGCCCTCTGGGCCAACGCCAACATCTCGTCTGGCTTCATGTGGAGCTCGCTGCGAGCACCGCCTTCCGTGGTGGACGTCATGCGGATAATCTTCCTTCCATGTCTGCAGATGGTTCCACCGGCCAGGGCATGGTCTTTCGCGTGCTCGACGCGATGGATGCCCCGCATTCCGGACGTATTCTACGGCTGCGACTCCAGTCGGGTGAAGCGCCGTCCATCAAGTCCCTTCGAAACGCCGAGCTGCGCGCGACGGGCCCCGACGGAGAGAGCTGCCGGCTGAGAGTGATGGGATTTGCGCTCTTCGGCGGGAAACCGAGCGACGAGCGGCTCGCGCGCACCGGCCGCATCGACGTGCACATCGAGGAGATCGACGGCGGCCCTATCGGCCTGCGCTGGGAAGTCACCCCCTCTTGAGCGGCGAGCCGGAAACGCTTCGCCGCTCCCCTCACTTCAGCGCGAGCGTAGCCCCGGAGGATCCCTGTTGAACGTCTCCAGGAACCAGTCGCGGTAGCGGTCGGACTCGCCGGGGTTCGCCCTCGCCCATTCAGCGCGCGCCAGGGCGAACTCCGAGGGCCGGGCGGTGAAGACGAATGCGTCCAGGAAGCCCGCCTCGTTCGCGTAGATCAACTCGTCGAGGGGTCCGTACGGGGCCACGTCGAACACTGTGCGCCCGAGCAGCCACGCGTCGGAAACCCGCGCGAGGATCGCGCGCTCGAGCGCGTACTCCACCGCATCAGGCGCCTCGGGAAGCCACTCGTCCTGGCGCCCCATGTCCACCATCAAGTGGAGGTGCGCGTAGATCTCGTGCACGAACCGGGACTCCGGGGCTCCGGCGTTCACGGGCGTGCGCACCGTGTCACCCTCGACGATCTCGAGCTCGTCCCAGATGTAGACTTCGTTGGTGGAAGGTGGGGTCTCGATCATGAACGTGGGGTCCTCGACGATGTTCTCCTGCTCGCGCGTGAACCATTCGTTGACCTCCATCATCCGCTCGTGCTCGACGCGAAGCCGCGCACCCGAGTGAATGATGATCGGTCGCGGCGGGGCTATCTCAGGCCCCACTGCGGCGCAGCCGGCGAGGACGGTCACGATGCCAATGGCCACCATCCGGGCGGCCGATCGTCTATGGTCCACGCTGACTCCCAATGAATGAAGTGTCATCTATCTCTTCGGCCTCATCATCTTAAACCTTGACACTCCCCGGTCCTGACTCGGAATTATGGGTTACTTGCGAACAAGGTAAAGGGAACGAGCCGTCCCGGGCACGATTATGGACGACATACACGAATTCAGGGCCCCTCAAACGATGACTCCCGGCGAGTTGGGCGACAGCCTGGCGCGCCTGGTCTGGGAGAGCTTCTCCGACTTCGTCTCCCGGGAAGACGTTGAAACGCCCCTGCCCGACGTCGACACGCTATCAGACGACAGAAGCGCCACGCATCGCACAGCCGAAGAGGCTTTGATCTTTTTCATGTGGGCGCATACGAGAGGAGTGCAGTTGGCGTTTCTCGGCCGCGCCCCGGATCAGAGAATACGCGAGGGGCTCGACGCGCTGCACAGGGCGGTGTTCGAGGACATGGTCGAGCACGGCACGCCCGAGTCGCAGCTACCCCTCTTCGAGCAGCGCGTGAGCGCCCGGTACGCGGAGTATCACCAGGCCGCCGCGGAATCCGACGGCCACTTGGGTAAAGCGGTTTCTCGACACCTCAAGGGCGAGGAGCCCACGGATGACGCGCTGCCCGAGGCGATCCGCGAGCGGGCCGTGGCTGTCGCGAATCCGCTGAAGGACTTCCTGGAAGACGTGGAGCTGATCGAGGCCTAGCAGCCCGTGGTTGTAGCTCGTGTTCTACGGCCTCCACCTCATCATCTCGAAGGGCGACCGGCACGCGCGGCACCAGTATGAGCTGACGGAGGCATGCGCCCCGAAGGCGTTCATGATCTCCGTCTCTCGTCCTCCGCAGAACGGGCATTGGGGGCTTCGCGGCATCATGCCAGGGGTCTCCCCTTCTCGGGCCTCCCTGCCGTAGGAGCGCTGCTGCTCCTGCGAAGGGTCCGGCGAAGGGTCGGAACGTCCGACCGGTGGTTCGACAGCCACTACTCGACGAACAGAGCGCGGTTCTTGGCGCCCCGGGCGCGGTCGACAGAATCAGTGTCGGGCTGACCCGGTGCACGGCCGCGCGCCGAGTCCCAGTCCGAAGCAGGCCTGACCACGTCGACATCCACGTCGCTGTCCGACAAGACGTCCCGCACAGACGCCTTGAAGGCGGTCGTGAGAGACGCTCCCGGCGACATGACTCCGAGCTCGACCAATTCGCGGGAGGCCGCATCGTCTGCCCCCAACCAAGCCAGCGTGGCCGGGAGCTGGCGGTCCGTCGCCGAGCGTAGCAACGACCGCGCGTCGTGCGACGCGGCCGCGAGCCGCCGGTACCATGCGACACCGAGGCTGACGTGGAACCGCTCTTCTGCGAGCATCTTCGGAACGCGCGACCGGGCGGGCTCGAAGGCACCCTCGGAGAACGCACGCAGCGCGACCGAAAGCGCTCCGTCCACGATCACCATCGCAGCGACCAGCGCCGCCCAGTCATCGAACGGCTCGTCGAGCACGCTCAGGTTGGCATACGCTTCGGCTGACCGGTCGTGCTCGACCTGGACGGGATCGATGTTCAGCTGCTTGAGCATCGCGTACAACAAGCGCGCGTGCCCCCACTCGTCCTGAGTCATGGACGAGGTCGCGATCCCCGTCTCGACCGACGGGGAGCCGAGTATCCAATCCGAGTACCTGATCCCCATGAGCCGTTTGCTGTCCGCAAGGGAAAGGATGAGCCGCTCGAGCGCCGCTCGGCCTACGTCGGTGAGCGCTTCGACGCTGATCGCGTCACTCATGCCGCACCTCCGCGAGCCTTCGCGAACGGGCCATCGTCGCGGTTCACTGGGATGATCTGAGAGCGCCGCACCACACACATCTCGAACCAGTTCTCTTCAGAATACGTGGTCCAGGCATGAACTTTCGCCGTCTCGTCGTCGAGGGCGTCCACGAAGCCGATGTGTGAGAGCTGGTCCCCTCGGTTCTTACGCGCGAAGACGTCGTAGGTGATCTCTATCATCGATCCGTATCGGTCACCGAAGTCGGTCAGACGCCGACGCCGAGCTCCTTCAGCTTCGCTCGCCCTTCGTCGGTGATTCTGTCGTTGGTCCAGGGAGGATCCCACACCTCCACGATCTCGACCCCCTCGACCCACGGCTCCGGCGCCAAGCGGTCCCTGATGTCCTCGTGGATGAACTCCATGCAGGGGCACGCCGTGGCGGTGAAGGTCAGGTGGACCATCACGACTCCGTCGAGGAGGTCCACCCCATAGATCAGTCCAAGCTCGACCAGGCTGATGGGAATCTCCGGGTCGAGAACTTCGTCGAGCGCAGCCCAGGTCGCCGCGAGCGGATCAGCAGGCACCGACTCCAGGGGTCCGGTCCACACGTCGCGGCCGCCGCTCTTGTGAATCGAGACATGTGTGGGCAGGCCGGCGCCGCGTCCACCCAGCACTGGAAGGGGAGTCGAGTCGCTCACTCCAGTCAGGCAACCTTGCCGTTCAGCCACCGCTCGACATCACCGCGGGAGCGCCGCAGAGACTCGACATAGATCTCGTTCATGGGACCGCGGCCTTTCCACCGCTGGAACACGGCATCCCACGAGATCTCGCCCTCGTCGAAGGCCCAGTGCTTGTCGACCGCATCGTACTGGCACGGGAACGGGTACTCGAGAACGAACTCCCCCCGCTGCTCGTCCCAATGAGCCGGAGCGTCTAGCCCGAGCTCTTCACAAAGCGGAACGGTGGAGGACATCCAAACCTGCCGGAGCTGGTCATTCGAAAGCCCCTTGAGCTTATACTCGAGCTGACCCGAGTGACGCTTCAGGTCGTCCGGAAGCCCGAACCACTCGATAGTCATCGGGAACATCCAGTCCACCGCCCGCTGCACGAGTTCCTTCGCCTCACCCCCGGCCTTCGTGAGCCTCCGCATCCAGACTTCACCGTGGCGCAGGTGAAAGGTCTCCTCCATCCCGATCTTCACGAGCGCGCGCTTCAACGGTCCGTACGACGTATTCTCGTGAACGTCGGAGAGCAGAGTGATGCCCGCCCGATCGAAGAACCCGGTAGCCACGACGAGCTCCGCCCAGTTGTCCAGGGGCTGGTCGAAGCCGTACGGATGCTTGAACTCGTGGGGCTGACGGCCGTAGACGAGGTACTCCTTGGACTCGCCGACATCCTCAAGCAGCCTGTACGCGATGTTCGCGTGGGCCAACTCGTCCTGAATGATCGCGTGGGCGCTCACCTGGGTGTTGGTGGACGGTGCGTGGCGCGCCGCCATCCAATAGGCCGGGGCACTCATGAGCTCGGTGTCGGCCTGAACGGTGAGCTGAACCACCAACGCCTTCCTATACCCCTCGGTCATCTCCTCAGAGGACTCGACGATGTAGCCTTCATGGACCTTCCGTTTCAGCTCGTCTTCGGTGAACGGCGCCATGGGTCCCTCTTGTTTATGACACTTTCACTCCGATCAACGCTAGAGTGTAATAAGTCTATGAGATGCCAGGCGGCTGGCAATGGTCACGGAGCGACACCACCTACTTCAAAGACCGAGTGAAGCCCTGATGAGCGGCGCGATCCGTTCCGGCGTCCAGGGGGGATCGAAGGTGAGCTCCACCTCCACGGCGTCGACGCCATCGACCCCCTCGATCGCTGTCTTCACGTCGTCAACGATCTGACCCGCGACCGGGCACAACGGAGAGGTGAGCGAGATCGTGGCTTTGACCTCGGCATCCTCGATCTCGATGTCGTAGATCAACCCAAGCACCACCAGATCCAGCCCGAGCTCCGGATCCTTGACCGCCTTGAGCGCCTTGCGAACGTCCTTTTCTGTCACTGCCATCTTTCTCGCTCCCCCTTTAGAGCGGCTAGTGCTTCCACACGCATGGAGCTGCGCGAGCAGGTCGGCAGCGCCGAGGATCAGGCCGGCGCCTCCCCACTCCAGGCCCTCCGCCTGCACGACCAGGACACCCATCTGGATGAATTGATCCACGCCGTCGTAATGCCATTCAGGTCGTCGTCACAAATCCTCGCGATCTCTCCTAGTTGACATGTACATTAGAAGCGGGCGCGAACCTGTCCGCGCATCCCTCGAGCTTCTGGAGAACGTAGCCTTTGGATCCCGCGACCGACGTGTCGCCATCGGCCCCGCAGGTCGCCGGCACTGTTGCCGCTGTCACCACACGCTGTTGGGGAACGCGTGGCTCCATTCCGAGCCCCGGCCCCCAGACAGCGCGTTATGGCGGCAATACCACGTCGTTCGAGGTTCGACATGGCGAACAACGCTTGATCTTCGACGCCGGTTCCGGTCTGCGAGCGCTCGGTCTGGACTTGCTCGAGAACGGTGGCGAATTCCGCCACATCTTCTTGACGCACTTCCATTGGGACCACATCCAGGGCTTCCCGTTCTTCGCCCCGCTGTACAATCCCGAGATCGACCTGAAGATCGTCGGGCCCAGGCAGAACAACATCGACGTGCGGAGCCTCTTCGCAGGTCAGATGGGTCCGATCTACTTCCCCGTTCCGTTCAGTGTCGTCGCCGCAACGATGTCGTTCGATCACCTCAACGAGGGCACCCTCGAAGTGGCGGGCGCGACGCTGCGCACCATGAGGGTGAAGCACTCTTCGTACGTCATCGCTTACCGTATCGAGGTAGGTGGCAAGGTCATCTGCTTCGTCCCCGACAACGAGCTCGAGGGCGACATGTACGAGGTGGACGACGGCTGGTACGAGCGGCTTGTCGAGTTCGTGCGTGGTGCCGACCTGCTCATTCACGATTCGATGTATACCGACGACGAGTACCCGACCCTAATCGGTTGGGGACATTCGACGTTCAACCAGTCGCTACGACTGGCCGAGGAAGGAGAGGTCAAGAAGCTGCTCTTCTTCCACCACGACCCCACCCGCTCGGACGACGAGTTGGATGAGATCGTGAACCGCGTCCGCGATGATGCCCTCTCTCGAGGGTGTGCCGTTGAGATGGAAGCGGCCGCAGAAGGAATCGACATCCTGCTGGAGAAATAGACGGCTTTGCTCGCCAGCTTCGAGGGCCCGGTTCAGATTCGAGTCTCGGGAGCCGATCCCGGCCAGCGACGGTGGGCCAAAGGCTGGAGGTCGGAGACGAGATCCCCACCTGGTGGCGGCGCAGCCGCGCCCCAAGGCATGATCAGACCGATTCCGGGCCAGACTACGTTGGTCTTGCCTCGGAATGGCCTTGCGGTGCAGTCGGAGCGCGGCCCTCTGTACTTCTCACGGGCTGCTAGACGTCGAGGCCGGCTGGCGAGTGTTCAACCAGTCGAAGGAGAGGCGCAGCAGCCACGCTGCGCCGCCCACGATGAGCAGCAACATCATCCACCGAAGGAGTGTCGCGCCGAACGCGGCATCGAGCGCGGGCACGCGGAAGTCGTAGCGCAAGAGCCGCCCGCCTCGCTCGGTCATCCAGTGCCACCCCGTGTGGGCTAGTACCGCTGAGAGCACGACCGTGCCTCCCACTTCCGGCAGAACCTTCCGGAAGAGCAGAGCCAGGACCGGCACGGTGATCGCGAGCACGAATAGCTGACCCAGCTCGACACCGATGTTGAAGGAAAGGAGCGAGGTCAACAGGTGCGCGCCGGCGAACTGCAACGACTCGGAGAGCGCGAACGAGAAACCGAATCCGTGGATCAGTCCGAAGCCGAACGCGATGAGCCACCGCCTATTCAGCTTCGCACCGAGGATGTTCTCGAAGGCCATGAACACGATCGAGAGCGCGATGAGGGTCTCGATGAGTGGCGGGAACCAGAGCGAGTTGGGCGCCAGGCCGAGCGAGGCGGCAATCAGGGTGATCGAATGCGCCACGGTGAACGAAGTGACGATGGGCACGAGCGCCCAGAAGCGCCGGAAGGGCACGACCAGACAGAGGAGGAAGAGGAGGTGGTCGATGCCGTCCAGAATGTGCTCGAAGCCGAGAGCCACGAATGAGAACGCGGCCTGGAACCAACGCGGGTCGAGTCGGACGAGCCCCGGGGTGCCCGTGTACTGGTAGACGCGCTCCGGCCTTCCCGCGGGCACGAATCGCAGCACCGTGACGGTACGCAGGCCGAGATGGGCCAACTGCGGATCGATCGAGAAATCCGACTGATCGGATGCGATCGGGACCTCGAAGAGTACATCGAGCAGCGCCTGTGCCGGCGGGAGGTCCACGTCTTCTGCCAGCGGTGGTGATCTCACGCCCGCCAGCGCGGTCTCATAGCTGGCGAAGGAGCCGTCGCTGGGCAAAGCGATCCGAGCCGCGACGAGCTCGAGTGCGGGCAATGCCTCCGCGCCTTCGTACAGCCGGATGTAGTTCCCGATCCACTGGATCGCGGCATCCCGGATCAGCGATTCGGACTCCGCGATCCGTAGGTAACCCGGGTCCCGCACCGGGAAATCGAATTCACGCATCGAGAAGAGCGGAGTGCGTACCAGCAACCGCAGCGTGCCGCCCTCCGGCGCGACGAACGCTTGCACGGTGACGTCCGCGGGGATCTCATGCGCCTCCGGCCAGGACGGAAGCAGGAGAACGAGGGCTACGACGATGGCGGCTGTGCGTCTCATGGCACGCACTGTCGGGCAGCGGGGCGCTCAAGTCCAGACCCGGCTGCCGGCCGCGCGCGGCGCGTAGCCTACGCTGGCTAGCACCACCCGACCGCGGTGGGCCCTACTGCTGCTAGCGCATCAACAGGAAGTACAGCAGCGCGCTCGCGACAGTCACGCCTACCACGATCGTAGCTACCCGAGTACGAGGCTTGGACATCGCAAGAGCCCGCGCGTCGGCCGGCCCAGCGGCCGCGTCGTGCGAGCTTTCGACCGGCGCGTTTGCCGGCGGCTCTTGCGCTGAAGAGGCTGCGACCCCGTCACCACCGCGGTCCGCACCCGCGCCGGCGGCGGGCTCGGCCGGAGGTGGCTCGAAGTCCATCGGGACCGTGCCCATGGCACGGTCGCGCGTCAACTCGCCGAACTCGGCGATCGCCACAGTGATGTTGTCATCGCTACCGTCTTCGTACGCCGTGGCTACCATCGATTGTGCCGCACCTCTAGGGCTGCCGGACTGACCGAACAGCTCACGGATGCGAGCGTCCTTCATGACCTTGTAGAGGCCGTCGGAGCATAAGAAGAGCGCCGTATTGTTCTCGACCGGAAACGGACCGAATGTGTCGATTTCGACTTCTTCGTCGATCCCGATGGATCGAGTCAGCGCGTCCCGGAACTTCGAGGCCTGCGCTTCCTCTTCGGACTGGCCGCGCTTGATCGCTTCGGCGACGAACGAGTGGTCCTCGCTCAGCTGCTTGATCCCGTCGTCGGTGAGCAGGTAGCAGCGACTGTCGCCGACATTGGCCACCGTGAATTCGTCTCCTTCGACGACCACGGCGACCATCGTCGTCCCCATGCCATGCTTCCCGGGTTCCCTCGACTTCGAATGCACCTGTTCGTTCGCTGCCGTGAACGCCGCCGCCAGGTTCTTGCCTTCCTCGACCGCAGCTACGAGGGTCTCCATGGCCAGCGCGCTGGCGACGTCGCCAGCAGCGTGGCCACCCATCCCGTCGGCGACGGCAACGAGCGTGCGTGAGTCAGAGAGCGCCCGCGCGAGCACGGTGTCTTCCTGATACGGCCTTCGGCCCGCGATCGACTCCGTGGCGAGCCGCAGCTGATTCGCCAACCCGCTAACCTCGGCAAGGGTTCTAGGACGGTACAGATAGATCCCCGCGTGACGGGGAGCAAGTGAGAAGAACTACGCTCCCTCGGCGCCCTTCATGAACACCGTCCGGATGGGGAACGGAATCTCGATCCCCTCTTCGTTGAAGCGCTCGTGCAGGCGTTTGATCAACTCGTGTCGGACGGGCCCCTGGCTCTCGAACTCCCGCACCAGCATGCGAATCTCGAAGTTGATGCTGGAGTCACCGAATGTGTGATAGCGCACGACCGGCTCCTCGTCCGAGACGCCGCCATCCACGGAAGAGAGGACCTGACGCGCGACGTCGAGCGTCACTTGCTCCACACGCCCGAGATCGCTGTCGTAGCTCACACCAACCTCGACGCTGACCCAAAGAGCCTTCCGCGGCAAGCTGAAATTCTTCACCACTGAGGACGCGAGCAGTGTGTTCGGCACCGCCAAGAGGTTGCCGTCAGGGAAGGTGAGGATCGTCGTATTGCGACTCTTCACGTCCGTGACCCACCCCTCGTCGCCCGAGTCGAGCCGCACGTAGTCCCGCGGACGGACCTGCTTCGAGAGAATGATCTGAACGCCCGCGAAAAGGTTCCCGAGGGTGTCCTGCAGCGCGAGCGCGACCGCGAGACCACCGATGCCCAGCGCAGTGATGAGCGGGGTGATGTTGATGCCGAGGTTCTGCAGGATGATGAAGACGCCGAGCACGCCCACGGCGAGTCGGGCCATGTTCACTACGAGCGTCGGGGATCCGATCACTCCTTCGGCGCGGCCCGAGAGCATCTCGACCGCGCCCCCCGTCGCGCGCATGCCCGCGATCGCGACGGAGCCGATCAGGATGACCGTGAGCACACTCTCCATCGTGCTCAGGAGCAGCGCATCGAGCGTTCCCACACTCAGTGCCAGGTAGATCCCCGCGCAGGTGAGCCAGACGGTCGGTACGCCTCGGACCGACTCGACGATCAGATCGTCCCACTTGAAGCGCGTCTTCAGTGCGATGCGGTGGGCGCGCGCGACAACGACGAGTTCGAGAAGGAGGCCGACGAGCGCACCGCCAACGACGAGGACGGTCCGCTGTACCCACTCGATCTGGAAGAACTCAGTCATGTGGTGGAAGGTAGGGCTCCACCGCGGTTCGTCCATTGCGTCCGCCCCGACCAGCGCTTCGATTCAGAGCCTAACCCGGAGGTTGAAAATGATACGCGCCTATCGTTTGGGAATTCTCCCCGTCGCACTCGGCGTCCTGCTGCTCGCCAACCCTGTGGCGGCACAAGACGTCAGGGTGCGCATCATCCAGACGAACGCGGCCGGCGACAACGTCCACATCATCGATCCTGCCACCAACACGGTGGTGGGCGTCATCACGGGTATTCCGATCCCGCACGGCGTCACCTCCCACCCTGACGGACGCGAGTACTACTTCAGCAACGAAGTGGAGCACACGCTCGACATCGTCTCCACCGAGACGCTGAAGGTGACCAAACAGATCCCGCTCTCGGACCGGCCCAACAACATCTCGATCACGCCGGACGGCTCCAAGCTGTACGTCGCGATCGCGGGGGACGCTTTGGTCGACGTGATCGACGTGCGCGCTCAGAGACGCTTGCGCAGCATCCCGACGTTGGGGGGGGTACACAACGTGTACGTCACCCCGGACGGCCGGTATGTGGTCGCGGGGATGATCGGAGCCCGGAGCCTGTCTGTCTTCGACACAGAAACTGATGAGCTCGCCTGGTCGCTGGAGTTCGACGGTGGAGTGCGTCCGATGACGTTCGAGGTGAACCCGGATGGCTCGACCAAGCGCATCTTCGTTCAGATCTCCGGATTCCACGGCGTCTACGTGGTGGACTTCGCCCGGCGCGAGCTCGTGCAGAAGCTCACGATGCCCGAGCTTCCGCTCTCACGAGTCAACCACGACGCCATGCAAGGATCCCCGGGACACGGCCTCGCCGTCTCACCTGACGGCTCTCAGCTCTGGTCGACGAGCAAACCCAACAGCCACTTGTATGCATGGTCACTGCCCGACCTCGAGTACCTGGGTGGCGTCGAGGTCGGCCACGACCCCGACTGGCTCACGATGACCCCGGACGGGCGCTACATCTACTCGGCCAACGCGGGCTCGAACAGCGTATCGGCGGTCGACACGCAGACGCTCATGGAGGTCGCGCGTATTCCGGTCGGACAGGTGCCCAAACGCAACCACACGGCGATCCTGCCCGGAGGCTCCCGATGAGCGCGGTAGGATCACGCAGCAGCGTCTCGGTCCCGCCCAGCCGGTTCGCCGGCATGTGGGCTGCCGCGCTAGCGGTCACGTCACTCGCGTCGGCGCCGAGCCAAGCCCAGGCGCAGGCACTGGATTTCGATGTTTATCGAAGCCAAGTCGAACCGATCTTCTACGCACCGAGAGGCGGGTACGGACCGAGCGTTTCCCCCTGCGTCACGTGCCACGTGCATAGCGGAACACCGCTCCGACTCCAGCCACTCCAAGAGGCGGGGGACGGGAGCGTGTATTGGACGGAGGCGCAGTCGCGACAGAATTTCGAGGTGGTGTCGCGCTTGGTAGTCCCGGGCAATCCCGAGCGCAGCCGACTCCTCCTCAAGGCACTCGCAATGGGCTCCGGAGGAGCGCGTTTCCACGTCGGTGGCAAGTTCTTCGAGAACCAGTCGGATCCTCAGTGGCAGACGATGGCGACCTGGGTCGGTGCGGCCGCGCCGGTCGCGGAGGAGCCGCCCCAGACTCTCGACTTCGAGTTCTTCCGAACGTGTGTGCAGCAGATCTTCCAGAGCAAGCGCGAGGGCCGCATGGAGTGCGTGCACTGCCACAGTCGTGGCGGGCGCGGATTCGCACAGGCGCTTCCGGAAGGCCGGGACTACTGGAACCTGGAAGAGTCGCAAGAGAACTTCGAAATCATTCGGCGCTACGTGGAGCCCGGCTGGCCGATGTCGAGCCGCTTCCTCACGCATCCGCTCGCACCCGAGGCGGGAGGAGACGGATACCACGGTGGTGGGCGGCGCTGGACGTCTCAGGACGATCCGGAGTGGCAGATGCTCGCAGCGTGGGTTCGCGGGGAGTCGCCCAGTTGCCAAGTAGGATGAGTCCTCCGATGTGGCGACGCCACTCCTTCCGTCGCTCAGCCTGCGCGTTGGCGAAGTAGCCGCCCTCAGGCTCCGGGTCGCGCTCGAGTACGCGGCAAGGGTCGATTGTCACTATGCCGCGCCAGGCGGCTTCGTCCGGCGCGACCGCGTCGTGGCCCTCTTTTGGCCCGAACTCGACCACGAGCGCGCCCTGGTCAGAGGCCACCGCAGACGCGCCGACCGTTTCCAGGTAGTCTTGCGCTTGGGGGGTGACGCGCGCCACGGAGGCGGCCTCCACGTTTCCGCGGAGACGTCGCGGGGCTTGTGTGCGATGCGGGGCCGGTTGTGATGAGCCACGACGCTCGGGGCCGAGTACTCGACGTGGGCCGGAAGCGGCGGACGGTCCCGGTCGGCCTATGCCGGGCGCTCGAGGAGCAAAGCCATGTCACCGGCCATCGGCAGTCGCCTTGGCGTGTCCGAGCCTCCGTCAGCATGCCAGGCAACCACCCGCGGCCGCTGTTGTCCGTTCTCACGACACAGCGTACCATGCACCTAGTGCCTCAGACGGGAGTAGCAACGTGAGCGAGATGGACTCGTCAGAAGCACCGGGCGCAACGGTCACCCTCCCGACCACGCCATCGAGCTGGTCGCGTCGGGACTTCATCAAGGGAGTGATCGCGTCCGGTGTATCCGTATCTGGCATGTCGTACTTCGGAGCTGGTTGTACGACACCATTGCCAGCCCAAACCGGCGGCGTAGAGCGGCTACTCTCCCTGACCGTGAACGGTCAGGTGCGCCGCGTCGATGTTCTGCCGGGTGAAACGCTAGCGATGACGCTGCGCTACAAGCTCGGCCTCACCGGCACGAAGCTCGGATGCGATCGCGCCGAGTGCGGTGCCTGTACGGTGCTGATCGACGACGTGAACTACTACTCGTGTTCGACGCTTACACATCGGGTGCGCAATCGAGAGATCACGACGGTCGAGGGACTCGAGAGTCCGGACGGCACCCTGCATCCGGTGCAACAGGCGTTTATCGACGAGCTAGGTCCGCAGTGCGGATTCTGCACACCGGGCCAGGTGATGTCCGCGGTCGCGCTGCTGCGCGCGAATCCGAATCCGACCCGACAGGAGGCCCGCGAAGCGATGTCGGGCAACCTGTGCCGGTGCGGCGCCTACGATCACTACTTGAACGGCGTGATGCGTGCCGCGAGGGAGGCATAAGATGGCTGACCTACTCGGGAAGAACTTCACGCCACCCGACATCCATGGGAAAGTGACGGGTCGCGCGAAATACGCGGAAGATTTCCGCATGGACGGCATGCTCTTTTGCCGGCTCTTGACGAGCCCGATGCCGCACTGTCGTGTGCTGGGCATCGACTCGTCCGCGGCGCTCGCCATGGATGGTGTGGTCGCGATCCTGACCGCGGACGAGGTGCCGGAGCAGCCCGGCCCGGCCAACAACATCCTGACCAACGAGCCTCACTTCGTCGGCGAGCCCATCTTGGCGGTCGCCGCGGTCACCGAGACCATCGCCCAAAACGCGATCGAGGCCATCGAGCTCGACCTCGAGCCGCTCCCCTTCTGCGTAGACCCGCTCGAGAGCCTGCGACCGGGCGGCCCCAACGCGCGCACGGACGGAAACACCGTCGTGCGGGGCGAAGGCGTTCAAGAGGTAAAGTGGACCGAGGAGGACTTCGCGGCGGCCGGAGAGGGCGAGTTGCCGATGGGCGAACCCGGCACCGAATGGTCGTACGGCGACATCGAGGCGGGCTTCGCCGAAGCGAGCATCATCCTGGATGAGACGTTCGTCACCGCGGGCACGTCGCATCACTCGATGGAGCCGCGTACGGCGATGGCGTACTGGCAGAACGGGAAGTGCTACCTGCACGCCTCGACCCAGAGCCAGAGCTTCGTGCATCCGGCCATCGCCGCGTACATCGGCATCGAGCCGGAGGACCTGGTCTACATCGCCGAGTACTGCGGTGGCGGCTTCGGATCGAAAGGCGGGGCGTACCCCCTGCTCTCGATTCCGGCGCACATGTCGCGAAAGACGCAGAGGCCGGTGCTCATGAGGATCAGCCGCGCGGAGGAGTACTTCCTCGGCTCGGCTCGGCCCGGCTTCCAGGGTCGTATCAAGATGGGATTCCGGGACGACGGTCGAATCACGGCCGTCGACGTGTACATCGTGCAGGAGAACGGGCCCAACCAGGGCGGCGGCGACATGGGCGCCGCGGCGAGCGCGATCTCCATCGTATACACACCTCTGAACATGCGATATCGGGGGATCTCGATTCTGACCAATACGCCGCCTCGAGGGGCGCAGAGGGGCCCGGGTCAGAACCAGATCGCGACCGCGGTCGAACCGCTGCTGGACAAGGCAGCGAGGCAGCTCGGTCTCGACCAGGTCGCGATTCGGCACATCAACGCGCCAACCCACGACTCCCTCTACGGCGGTAACCGCGGCGCGATCACGAGCGCCTATATGCGCGAGGCCCTGGAGCAGGGTGCCGAGCTCTTCGGATGGGAAGAGCGCCGCGCACGGAGCGGCCAACGTGACGGATCGAAGGTCCGGGGCGTCGGCGTCGGGCAGGCGTTCCACTCAGCGGGCTCGAGCGGATTCGACGGCCTGCTCGTTCTCACGCCGGACGGCAAGCTGCACATCCATTCCGGCGTCGGAAACCTCGGCACCTACTCGTACGCGACGACGTCGCGGGTCGCTGCAGAAGTGCTCAAGTGCCGCTGGGAGAACTGCGAGATCGTCCGCGGTGACTCGAGCCGAGGGCTGCCTTGGACGCTCGGACAGTTCGGCAGCAACACATCGTTCACGATGACGCGCACGAATTTCGCGGCCGCGACCGACGCGGTTCGAAAGCTCAAGGAGATCGCCGCGCGCCGACTCGGTGGCTCCGCGTCCGACTACGACATCGGCAACGAGACCGTCTTCGCTCGAGGCAACCCCGGCAGGAGGCTCACCTACGCGCAAGCCGCCCAGGCCGCCATCGAAATCGGCGGCGAGTTCAGCGGCCACGAGCCGCCAGAGGACATCAACTCACTGACACGACGCGCCGTTGCTGGACTGGCCGGCACCGGCCTGATCGGCGTCGCCCGAGACAACCTCGAGCAGAGCGGGATGGTGCCCGCGCTCGCAGCCGGTTTCATCGAGATCGAGCTCGATCTGGAGACCGGCGGAATCGAGATCCTCCACTACCTCGGCGTAGCCGACTGCGGAACCGTTCTTCATCCGCAGGGGCTGGCGACTCAGATCAAGGGCGGGGGCGTAATGGGGTTCGGCATGGCGGTCTCGGAGCGCCACATCTACGACCGGCACTGGGGCCTGCCGGCGTCTGTCGGCTTTTATCAGGCGAAACCGCCTTCGTACCTGGACGTGCCATCCGAGATGCACTGGCACGCGGTCGACCAGCCGGATCCGAATAATCCGGTCGGTGCGAAAGGTATTGGTGAGCCCGTAATGGGATGCGCGGCCGCAGCGCTTCTGTGCGCGATCTCGGACGCGCTCGGAGGGCACTACTTCAATCGGACACCGGTGGTGGCCGACATGATCATCAACGTCGCTTCGCAGCGGTCGCAGTCGCATGGCCCGCTCCAGGTCAACACCCAGTGAGGAAAAGCCCATGATGAAGGATATGATGTCGGGCTTCGAGCTCTACCAGCCGGCCGACGTGGACAATGCCATCCAACTGATCGACCAATACGGCAGTCGCGGGTGGAAACTCGCTGGTGGTTACGACTCCCTCGACTGGTTCAAGAACCGTGGAAAGGGCCCTGAGGCAGTCATCGACCTCGAAGGTCTGGATGCGCTCAAGGGAATCCGTGAGACCGCGGACGGTGTCGAGATCGGCGCCCTGACCACACTCACCGAAGTCGAGCGCAGTCCTCTTCTGCGTGAACGCTATGGGCTGCTGGCCGACGCCGCGCGCAGGGTCGCGAGCCCTCAAATCCGCAACGCAGGCACGCTTGGCGGCAACGTGTGTCAGGATACACGCTGTTGGTACTACCGCTACGGCGTGGATTGTTACCGAGCGGGTGGCAACACTTGCTACGCCGCGGCACCCGACGCCATGAACCGGGAACACGCTCTCTTCGGTGCCAGCCGGTGTGTAGCGGTCAGCCCCTCGGACACGGCGCCCGCGCTCGTAGCATTGGACGCGGAGATGGTCGTGCGCAGCGTGCGCGGCGAGCGCGTCATTCCCGCTGAGGAGTTCTTCATGGAGCCCTCGGTAGATATCCAACGCATGACCGTGCTCGACCCGGATGACCTGCTCACGACGATTCGCCTGCCCGCAAGCTGGGCCGATGCCGACTTCTATTTCGAGAAGGTCGCGGACCGGAACAGCTGGGATTTCGCGCTGGTGAGCGTTGCCGCAGCCTTCCGAACGAGCGGAGCCCAGATCGACGACGTCAGCATTGTGTGCGGAGCCGTCCAGTGCGTTCCACGTCGCCTGCACGATGTCGAAGCTCTGCTAAGAGGTCGGCCTCGCAGTGAGGAAACGGCGTCCCTAGCCGGTGCGGAGGCGGTGCGGGAAGCCGAGCCACTCGATTACAACCACTTCAAGATTCCGCTGATGGAGAATCTGGTGAAGCGGGCTGTGAGAGGCTGAACACAGGAGTCATGCCGATCGCACAGGTAGCTCCCGAACCCTCCGACCTTCCAGTGCAAAGAGCGCGTTGGTGACCGCCGGCGCGATCGGTGGCACACCGGGCTCACCTACCCCACCGGGCGCATCCCCACTCGGTACCAGGAGAACCTCGATCTCGGGGGCCTCCCGCATCCGCACCATCTGGTAGTCGTCGAAGTTGCTCTGCACCGCACGGCCACCTTCGATGTTGATCCGGCCGTACAGGGTGGCGGTGAGGCCGTAAATGATGCCGCTCTCCATCTGGGCCCGCACGATCGCGGGATTCACGATGACGCCACAGTCCACGGCACACCACACCTTGTGTACGCGAGGCCGACCATCTTCGAGAGAGATCTCCGCGACCTCCGCCACGTACGAGCCGAACGACTCAGCGACCGCGATCCCCCGCGCCCGGCCCTCGGGCACAGTCGAACCCCAAGCCGCCGCCTTCGCGACGGCATCGAGCACCGCTAGGTGGCGAGGGTGCTCGCCGAGTAGGTCGCGGCGGTACTGGTAGGGATCCTTTCCTGCCGCGTGTGCCAGCTCGTCGATGAACGACTCCACCACGAACGCTGAGTGCGTATGCCCCACGGAACGCCAGAACCCGACTGGAATCGGGAGGTCGACCGTGGCAGCCGACATCCGGAAGTTCGGCACGTGGTACGGATGGTTCGACGCGCCCTCAACTGCGGTAGGGTCCACGCCGTTGGGCATGATCGTGCGATTCCGAATGAAGGCCGGCAACCATCCAGGCATGAGTCGCTGCAAGATCGACTGCGACGCCATGTCGTGGCGCCAAGCGGCGGGCATGCCGTCATCATCCAGGAGCGCCGTAAACTCGTGGTGGGACGCAGGCCGATAGAAATCGTGCTGCATGTCGTCCTCGCGGGACCATATGACCTTCACGGGGCCTTCCACCAATCCAGCCAACTCGGCCGCCTCGGCGACGAAGTCCGTCTCGGCGCGCCGTCCGAAGCCCCCACCGAGGAACGTCGTATGCACGACGGTGTCGTCGGCGCCCACGCCCGACATCTTCCCCGCAACCTGCCGCGCCCCACCCGCAAGAAATGACGGGCCGTTCTGCCACTGGGTCGGTGCCCACACCGTGCACCTGCCGTCCTCGACCACCGCGGTACAGTTCATCGGCTCCATGGTCGCGTGGGCCAAGTACGGCAGAGCGTAGGTGGCCCGGATCGGATCGGAGCCGGCTGCCAAGGCCGCGTCCACGTCACCATGTTCCTCGGCGACTCCTCCTCCCGCCTGAATCGCAGACTCGAAGCGCCTTGTGATCTCCGCGTCGTTCAGCGTGCTCCCGTGTCCTTCGTCCCACACGATGACGAGCGCATCACGCCCCTTCTTCGCGGGCCAGTAGCCGTCGGCGACCACCGCCACACCGTTGCTCAGCTCGACCACCTCGTCGACTCCCTGCACAGCGAGCGCTGGCCCGGGATCGAAGGAGCGGACCGAACCGCCGAAGACGGGGCAACGTGCGATCAGAGCGACGCGCGCGTCACTCGGCCCGGCATCGATACCGAATACCGCCTCCCCGGTCGTCTTCACGGGAATGTCCAGTCGCCTTTGGGGTGTGCCGATCAGTCGGAAGTCGGACGGGTCCTTGAGCGGAACATCTTTTGGCACGTCCACGTCCGCCGCCGCGGCCGCGAGCTCCCCGTAGTCAAGCGTCAACCCGTCAGGATGATGCGCCATCGCGTCGCGCATCTCGATGTCCGAGGCCGGTATGCTCCACGCGCGCGCAGCCGCCTCACGTAGCATCAAACGCGCGGCTGCACCGGCCTCTCGCAGTGGGATCCACGATTCTACGACGCTCGTGCTGCCGCCCGTGACCTGCATGCCCAAGGCAGCGCCGTACGCAGGGTGCGCCGGCGCGAACTCGAAGGCCACACGCTCGAGCGGGACCTCGAGCTCTTCGGCTAGGAGCATGGGCAGCGCGGTCGAGACGCCCTGCCCCATTTCGGACTTGCCGACCACGACGGTGATCGATCCGTCGGTATCGATGCGCAGGAACGCATTGGGCGCGAACACCGCGTCGGTGAAGGGCGGTTTGGGACCCGACATCACCTTATAAGTCACCCCGAGCGTCAGCCCTACTCCGGCCACGCCCGCAATCTTCACGAACGTGCGGCGCGAGACGCGGGAGGCCGCTCCGTTGGACTCGGCTTCGCGTGAGCCTGCGTCCTGACCCGTGTCGAGGGGTGGCCCGCTCATCGGTCACCTCCACCGGCATCATCTGTGGACATCATCTGATATTGGATCTCGGCAGCCCGATGGATCGCGCGCCGGATCGCCACGTAGGTACCACAGCGGCAGACGTTGCCGGACATAGCGGTGTCGATGGCCTCGTCCGACGGCTCGGGATCCACGGCAAGGAGAGCCGCTGCGGCCATGATCTGGCCCGATTGGCAGTACCCGCACTGCGGCACCTGCTCCTCCACCCAGGCCAGCTGGACCGGGTGGGACCCATCAGGCGAGAGGCCCTCTATGGTGGTCAGTTCGGCGCCTGCGGCACCGCTCACCGGGAACTGACACGAGCGGACCGGCGACCCGTTTACGTGAACCGTGCAAGAACCACACTGACCGATCCCGCATCCGAACTTGGTTCCGGTCAGGTGGAGCGTGTCCCGCAGCGCCCACAGGAGAGGAGTATCATCCGGCACTTCGACCTCGTGGGGCCGTCCGTTCAGCGTAAAGGTCACCATGGATCACGTCCCCAGTTTCGGAGCGGCCAACCCACCGTCGGGCAACAAAGCCTACACGGCCTGGAGATAATGGCCGGGCACTCGGAGACGCGCCAGCAACGGCGGGAACCGGCGGAGGCCCCTCGGATGCTCAGCTACCCTTCCATCCGTCGCCGGGCCGGCCGGCGACCACGGGCTCGAGCACGGCGTCCAGCGCGAGATCGAAGTCCCACGCGACGCCCGAACAAAGCAGCGGTTCGATGTCGGCGCGAAAGAAGGGTTGGCGACGACCTCAATGCACCTGCCGCCCGCAGCACTTCTTGAACTTCCGACCGCTGCCGCACGGGCAGGGATCGTTGCGGCCGGGGCCGCGCGTTGCGACGGCGGGGCCCCGTGCTTCGGCCCCGGCCTCCATCGAGGCCTTGAAAAGTGACTGGCCGACGTGGGAATAGCTGGCCAGCGCCCTGGGGAACAACTCGCGAAAGTCAGTCGCCAGGCTTTCCAACGTACGCCCGGCGGCGGCCAACTCGCTGGCGAAGGCCTCCGCCGCTTTGCCCGAAGCGAAGAACGACAGCACTGCCAGTGTGTTTGTAACGTGGTCTTCGAGCTCCTCCGGGAGAGACGCGTCCCAACTCTCTTCCAACCATAGATGGCCGAGCCGGAACCCCCGGCACCACTGGGCGACGGGCGCATCCGGCTCCAGGTTCGCCAAAGGATCCTCCCGGAACGCGCAGTCCTCCGGCAGACGGGCGTCGTCCCCGCCGTCTCTTGGGGCGAACTCGTTGAAGAGGGCCATGAGCCCGCCCATCACGGCCTCGGCCTCCTTGGACGTGTTGAACGGTGGCTCGTTTTCTCCAAAGATCCTGGGCAACCACGCCGATGGCACCACCATCTCCGGCGCACAGGCTACGGTGAAGAGGAAGCCCTGCATCTCCCGGTAGGACAGCGTCCCCTCGGGGTGCCCCGGACGGTCCATGAAGTCCTCGAGGGCAGCCCTGCGCTTGCGCGTCAGCGGCCTGATCTTCTGCATCAGTTCTTCCCCCGGCGGCGAAATGTTCCAGTTCTCGGGATCAGTTCGGGGCGTTGGTGCATAGCTCCGGGCTTCGCCACATGATGGTGATGACACGCCCGCGACCCGGAGTCGCCACCGATGAACTATGCCAAGCGGGGGGCTTGCGGAGCCGAGGGGACCTCACCACGTGGCGTTCCGAGGACGCCCTGGGCTCCTGGCGGGCCCCGCCCAGCGGAAAAGCCGGCGGCCATTGCGTGCACGATTACCGCGAAGGTCGTTCCGACCACTCGAAGGTGCGCGTGAACAGGTGGACTGCCGGGGATTCAGGAATGTCATGACCACAGCGATCCGATTGCATGTCGAGCGCGTCAATGTGTTCGGTTGGCACGGGTAGACCGTCCAGGTACAACTTCCCGCACGCCGGTGGGCCGATCCGTTGGGTACCTCTGATGACGCACGATGACGCGTTCTACTTGCTCGCTTCACTCTCAGACAGCGGTATCAGATCCCAATGAAGACAGTCTCGCTATCTACGGACTGGCCTCTCCCCGAGCGCCCGGCGCATCACCTCATACTGGATCGAAACGATGTGACCGAGCGACTGGATCCAGTAGTCCCCGTTGTGCCTGCCGGGCATCTGCATGAAGTCGAACGGTACGTCGTGCTCGAACAGCACCTGTGCGAACTCCCTGGCAACGCGAATAAGGTTGTCCTCGGTCCCCGAGTCCAGATAGATGTGGGGGAGATCTTCATGAGGGACCTGAAGGACCAGCTTGAAGGGGTCGTAGGCGTCCGCACCCTCAGCGGTGACGAACGCCCGCCCGGCTGGCGAGCGCTCCGCTTGACTGCTGAATCCTTCGATGCCGATGCTCGGGTTGCTTCGGGCCTGACGAGCGTCCCGGGCTGCTTGCTCCTCCGCCGTACGTTCAGGAGCCGCTCGGGGTGGAACCTCACCCCTTGCCCGGGCAGCCGCGCTGCGGGCATACGAGAGCGCGCCGCTGGTGCTGCCAATCGACACGAAGAGCTCAGGATGGCGTAGGCCGAGCGTGATGCCGCCGTAGCCCCCCATGGAGAGCCCGTTGATCGCCCGGCCCTCTCGCCGCTGTATGGTCCGGTAGTTCTCGTCGACGTGACCGATCACGTCCCGAACAATGTGGTCCTCCCAGTCATTCCGCTGACCTTCGGCGTTCTCCGCCCAATTGACGTACCAGGAGTTCCCTCCGTCGGGCATGACGACGATCAGGTCCCCGGCGACCCCGGCGTAGAACGCCGACCCCATCCTGCCCCAGGCCGTGTAGTTGCTCGTCAGGCCGTGAAGGAGATAGAGGACCGGGTAGCTCTCGTCTGAGGTCTCATAGCCCGCGGGCAGAACGATGTTGTACTTCATCGTCCGTTCCACAGCCGGACTGTAGAACTCCACGGTGTGCACTTTTTCTTGCGCCAGGACACCCGTGGCAACCGAAAGAAGCAGAGTCACCAGGATCGACGAGCGAACCACGTTGGCGTTGGTCACGATCCTACCCTCTGCGTGAAAGCCCTCTGACATATTTCGCGATTCTGTTACCGGGAACACGCTTGCTTACCCGCTTTACGCCCGGAGTCCCCATGGCCTCGCGCCAGCCCTGCAATGGATTTCCCATCCGTCCTCATTTCCTTTTCCTATCTGTCCTCCTGGACGCTCTGAACCCGCTGATGCCAAGCCCGCCCAACGCCGCTCCTACCAACACGAGATTCACCACGGCCCTCACAGCCGCCACGTCATACTCACTCGTGACCTCGGGAGCGATTCCGCTCCGAAGTTGGACGGTATCGAGCACGAACTCGATGGTGGCACCGATCAATAGGATCGCGATTCCGGCATTCGCGTAGCTGAGCAGCCGCAAGAACCGGCGATGCTCGAGCACGAGCGCGGCAACCACCGCGGCCAAGGATCCGAGTAACGGTACCAGTAGGGCCTTGGAAAGCAGCCCCGTCGCCGCGAAGCGCCACGCCACCGAGGTCGGGCTCAGCGGCCAAACCGAAGCCACGAGGTCGAGCAAGGGCCCCACGACGAGCAGGATCGCTACGAGATACACCGCCCGTGCGACGGACCTGAATCGGTCTCGGAGTTCCTCATTCATCTCGTGCTCGCTTCCCACGATCGGGGGATACCACGCCGGACACGGTTCAGTCCAAGGTGCCACGGCCGACACGCTGAATCGAGTCTACGCGTCTCGTCCGACTCGGTCGGAACGTGAATGGAAACCGTTGGGGAGACGAGGTCAAGCTGGTCCGGAGCTGTCACCAACTAAGAAAGCGGCGCCGAACACCGGCGCCGCTTCCCTACCTGAATAACGGCGGTAGCCTCTACCCTTCGAGGTCTCGCTTCCTCCGCCGGTGGTACAATCCCAGCCCGAGCAGACCCGTGGCCAACAGCACGACAGTCGATGGTTCCGGGGTGTGGGTGAAGGTGAAGTCGTCCATCACGAACTCTGTTCCGACATACCCCCCATAGAGGCTGGGGAATGCTGATTCGAATGTTGAGCCCCCCGCCTCGGCGGAGAATGCAAGTTCATCGATCTTGTATCCGAATTCATACCACGCGCCCGAGGTTGCTGCGTTGAGTCCAAGGAGTGTTTTCTCGAAGACGGAATTCCCGCCCAGCTTCCCTACGATCGTGATGTTGAGATCGGTCAGCCACCCGGAATTGAGATACGCACGAATGAAGTTGAAGGGCGACCCCGAGATGACTGTGTTTCCGCCATTGAAATTAAAGGCCCCGATTTCCCCCGATATAATGGCGGCAACCGTCCCCGGGGTGCCAAGTGTCGTGTCACAGGTGCCCCACCCAGTCCAATTGAAGCCAGCATATCCGTTGGGGATCGCCGCACTACAGCCTGCCCCCCGGGACTCGAAGTCCACAACGGTCTCCTGGGCCGACGCCGGTGCGCTGAGGAACAAGGTCAAAGTGCCTGTGATTCCAATCATCCCGCACAGCCGCTTCATTCTGATGTCATCCTTACGCTAAGTGGTTCGTTCGCAGCTACGCGGGTACTGGTGCAAGGCTCGTGCCGTCACCAGCAGTCTCGGTAGTGCCGAGTGGGAGATAATGCCGAGCACTCCGACGCAGCCCCCATTTCAGACTTGAAAGTGGCCGTCTGACAGGGGTTTGTCGAGTTCACCGAAGGAGATAGGAGGCCGCGGGGAGCGACAAAGCCTGTCGCGAAGGGCGTTCGGGGAGGTGTAGCGTACTGTCCACGGACGCAGTGCGTGCGCGACGGCTTGTCGACGCCCAGCCGGGCCCCGGCCGACCATGTCGACCTCGTCGTGCCGGGTGCAGGTTGTCCGGAAGGACCGCCGAAATGTCATCGGTGATGTGGCGTTCGAGCAGTCCGTAGCGGCCCGGTTCGTCTTTCGTCGACCCGACCGTCGCACTTCGCGCCGACTGACCTCTCCGACTGGACCCCGGTCCGCCAGTGCGGGGGTCCCTGTGCTCTCTGCGCCCGGGATTGAACGGATCGGCCTGGCCACCATCTACGTCGCTCTGTCGAGAATGGAGCGCCGTGGCTTCGTGCGGTCGTGGATGTCGAGTCCGACACCGGTACGAGGCGGCAAGTCCAAGAAGTATTACCAGCTCGAGCCCGCGGGAACGGAAGCCCTCCGCGAAGCCAAGGCGACCCTGGAGCGGATGTGGCAGGGGGTGGGAACCGCGCTTGACCCGAGCTCGGCGTGATGAGCGAGCGCCCACGCCGCCCGCCTCGACTCGCGTCTCGGCTACTTACGCTCCTGCTGCCCGCCGAATACCGGGAAGCGGTGCTGGGAGATCTCGCCGAGGAATTCGATGCGCGGTGCCGTGAAGGGCGCATCTCACGCTTTACGCACGCGTGGTAGTTGGGGGCTGGTCTTACATGTGGATGTGGGGCGACTCGCTCGTATCTACGAGGTGCCGCCCCCGCCTGTCCCCGACGGCGGGTGCTTCCTAGACTGGACGGGCATCCCTCGGCCCGCTCGGCCTAGTGGGGCCGCTTCGTTTTTCCACAACGAGATCAGATCCAAATGAAGAAGCCTTCGACCCCTCTCGGACTGGCCGCCCTCGCCACGCTGCTCATGGGCGGATCGGCGGCGGGGCAGCTCAACGACGAGCGTTTCCGCTTCACGACCGAGGAGAAGCTCGACGCCACCCAGACGACTGCCTACGCCGGCAGTCACGACGCCATCTACGCGTATGTCGACGAGCACTTCGAACAGCATCTGGCCAACCTGCAGCGGTGGCTCCGCCAGCCCTCGGTCAGCGCGCAGAACGACGGCATCCAGGAGATGGCGGAAATGCTGCGCGGCGACCTGGAGGATCTCGGCTTCGCGGAGACCGCGGTGGTGCCCACGGACGGCCACCCCGGCGTTTGGGGCTACTACGACGCCGGCGCCGAACGCACGCTCATGGTCTACATGATGTACGACGTGCAGCCGGTGAACCCGGAGGACTGGGAGTCTCACCCGTTCGAAGCCAACGTCATCGAATCGGAGCTCGGTGAGATCCTCATGGCGCGCGGCGCCACGAATCAGAAGGGGCCGCAGCGCGCCTTCCTCAACGCGATCGAATCGATCATCGCGGTCGAGGGGACGCTTCCGGTGAACCTGATGGTTCTGGCCGAGGGCGAGGAAGAACTGGGGTCACCGCACTACGGTCAGCTCGTCGACCAGTTCGAGGATCGGCTCAAGACCGCCGACGGTGCGTTCTTCCCGTTCAACTCGCAGGGCCCGGCTGGCAACGTGAGCTTGAGCCTCGGGGTCAAGGGCATCCTGTATATCGAGATCGAGTACACGGGCGGTGACTGGGGAGGCCCGACGCAGGCGGAGATCCACGGCTCCTACAAAGCGATCGTGGACTCCCCGACTCTACGCCTCGTCCAGGCGCTCTCCTCGCTGGTATCCAAGGACGGCAACACGATCCTCGTTCCGGGCTACTACGATCCGATCCGCCCACCGACCGATGAGGAACAGCGTCTCATCAATGCGATGGCAGACACATGGAACGACGAGGAGCAGCAAGCGAGCCTGGGTGTCAGGAAGTGGATCGATGGAGTGACCGGGCGCGACGCGATCATGCGGTATCTGTACCACCCGACGCTGAACATCGACGGCATATGGAGTGGCTACATCGACGAGGGCGTGAAGACGATCCTGCCGCACCGAGCGACCGCCAAAGTCGACTCGCGTCTCCCGTACGGACTCGACCCGGATTCGGCGCTTGCGATGATCCGCCGGCACCTCGACTCCGAGGGCTTTTCGGACATCACGATACGGAAGCTCGCCGGATACCCGGCAGCGCAGACGAGCGTCGACACACCCCTCGTGCAGGCAGCCATCGGGGTCTTCAACAAGTACGGCCAGACTCCTGAGATTTCCCCGCGTCTGGCGGGGAGCGCGCCCTTCTACCAATTCACCGAACGGCTCGGATTACCGCTCGTATTCGCCGGATTTGGGCACGGCTCGGGGGCGCACGCACCGAACGAGTACATGGTGATCACGCCCAAAGAGGGTTCGAGGATCTCGGGGCTGCGTGAGATCGAGCGTGCCTACATCGATCTTCTCTTCGCGCTCGCGAGCCAACACCCGATCACCTGACTTCAGCAGCGTTCCAGGGGGATGAGATGACCCCGCGGGCACGGTACGTCGAGCTCGGGGCACTGCACGCAAGTGCGCATGAGGACGCGCGGGCGCGTTCGCTGCGGCTGGGTACCGTTCGCGCGGCCACCTTCGTCGCCATCGCCACGGCTCTGATCCTGTGGGACATCCTGGACGGTGCGCCCGCGAGCGTCGCGCTCGGACTCGGTCTGCTTCTGCTGGCAGCCTTCGTGGCCGAAGTCGTGATCCATCGCCGAGTGCGTCGACAGGAGCGCTGGCATGGGACTCTCAGGGATCTGTGCGCCGAAGGCATCGCCAGAATCGATCGCGCGTGGGACGACCTCGACGAGATGCTGCCAGAGAGAGAGTCACGCGCGTACCCGGTCGATCCGGAACACCCCTACGCACATGACTTGGCCGTCCAGGGGCACGCGTCTCTGCGTCGCCTCTTCGGACCGCTTACGACCGAGCCGGGAAGACGGACGCTCTTGCTTTGGCTGCTCGGGCCAGCATCTCCGTCCGTCGCCATGGCTCGGGCGGAGGCCGCTCGCGAGCTCAGGGACATGCTCGAGGACCGTCTCACACTCTCCGCGCACGGGCGCCACGCACCGGCCGCAGACCCACTGGCGTTGGACCGATTCCTCGGATGGGCGAAGGCAGAGGCGTGGACACTCGAAACGTCGTGGCTCCGCGCTGCGGCCCTCACACTCCCGGTCGCGCTGATCGTCGCCATCGTTTGGCACGTGTTCCTGGGCGCGCCGCCGCTGTGGATCCTCCCGGGACTCGGCCAACTCTGGTTGTTGCGAAAGGTCTCAGCGAGACTGGCGTCGGACTTCAAGGACGTCGAGGCGATGGGCCCAGCTCTCGCCGCCTACGTCCCCCAGCTCCGGCAGCTCGCGACCTGGCCGATGACCGCTCCCGCGCTTCACACGCAGGCCGAAAGAATCCGGACGCAGGGCGACTCCGCGCACCGGCAGCTCGCCCGACTGGCGAAGCTGGTCGACACCGTGGACAGTCGGCGCAACCTCGTTTATGTCTGTCTCGCCCCCAGCCTGCTCCTGGACGTTCATCTGGGAGTGCGCCT